>JABMQQ010000093.1 GCA_013202495.1 Fidelibacterota bacterium
TAATTATATTCAGTAATAATGCAACTGTAAATACAACTTATCTTATTTATTATCAAATGGTTACGAATGGCTTGTTGGGATACAGAATCCAGAATCCCACCAAAGTATCCGCTATTGGACCTCCGTTCTCACACAGCCTCTTAAGTCAGGTGCTATTGAAATCCCTGGAAGTGCCCCACATCACGCCAAAAAGTCCTTGCCCTAAAATGTGATACATATTGTTACATTATTCATTCTTCTGTTTATCTTTGTTTCATTAACTAAGCACAAAATTGGCGTATCCACTTGAAGTTGTGATGGAGGAATTATGAATTGGACAAGATTTTTAAAGGCTTTTCTCATTATCGGCATAAGCACAGGCATGGCCTTGGCCGCCTGGGAGTACCCTGGTGAAGTAACCATAATCGGTCCTGAAGAAACCGTCTTTGATCATTCCGTAGAAGCCTGTGAAACCGAGAGTATCCCAGATGTCGCTACCCGGGTATTCCGCGATGCTGATGACAATATCCAACTGCAAATTGGCCATAACACAACCTACCGCATGATCGGACCTGACTTTGATAATCTTGTTATGGATTGTGACAATGGTCCTGTTTTCACCTCCCACCATGATCCTGATCCTGCAAATTTTAATGACAATGAGTGGATTGGTTCCGTCTATACAGAAGACGGTGCTACTGTCTACGCGGTGATTCACAATGAGTATCACGGGAATGAACATGCCGGTGGATGTGACACCAGTGATCCTTTTGAGTGTTGGTACAATGCCATCACCTTTGGTGTATCAACAGATTCAGGAAGAACCTTCAGTCATGCCACAGCTCCAGATCATCTTCTGGCCAGCGTTCCCTATACCTGGAATGGGTCTGGACCCTATGGTCTGTTTGAGCCCAGCAACATCATCCACAATCCTAATGACAATTACTACTACATGTTTGTCACAGCTAACGCAGGTCACGAGCTCCAGGAAACTGGCGTGGGACTTGTACGCACTCTGGATTTTACGGATCCCACTTCCTGGCGTGGCTGGGATGGAGAGGCTTTTACGGTTGAGTTAATCAATCCATATACCGCAACAGGTTTTGACCCAGCGGATCACGTGTTGGCTCGCATAGATCAAAACCTCAACACCTATGGCAATATGGAGAAAATGCATTATAGCCTTTCCTATAGTACCTATTACCAAAAATTTATCCTGGTGGATTCAGCCCAGTTAAACGGTGTCTGGGGTTTCTATTACTCTCTCTCCGATGATTTGCTGCATTGGACTCCACGCATCCTCATCAGGGAGGCCAACGTAAACATCGATCTTGATGGCTCTACTTCAGGACTAAAAGAATCCTATCCGACCCTGATTGATCATGCGGATACTTCAAGAAACTTCAGCAATATTGGACAAACTCCCTATCTGTACTGGACCCGCTGGGATCAGGATGCTGTAAGTGATTATGAGCGGGATCTCATGCGTGTACAGATTTCCTTTGAGAAGGTCTTTATGGATGGGCTTACCGTAACAGTTCGTGGCGATGCAGAGGACATTAATGGTGGTGATGGAAACTGTTTAACTGGTCTGGGTGATTGTACTCTGAGAGCCGCTTTGCAGGAGTCAGCACGTCGACCCCATTGGTATAATGACTCTCTCCTGGTTATTAATTTTGAACTCGAAACAGCTAGTCGCACCATCAATGTAAATTCACCACTTGATCGTCTGTACTTCCCTGTCGTTCTGGATGGAACCACCCAGAATGAGCATATCGCCAATTCAAATGATTTTGAAGATGGCATCAACGCTACCTATGCCGCCTGGCTCACTGGTGATTATGCTGATCTTGAAGTCCGGGCCAATAATACGGTTATCAAGGGTCTTGAAATTGATGGTACCATTACCTTACTGGCTGATAGTACCACCCTTGTTGGAAACTCCATTGGTCGTGTTCGTCTTGACAGTAGCGCTTACCATGTTATTGGAGGTAGCACGAATGCTGAGCGGAATCGTTTGGGAAGCGTGCGGATAGGTGGTCCTGATGCAGACTTCAATATCTTTGAGGGAAATTATATTGGAACTGATCTGGATGGCACCTCAAGTGCTGGCTCTGAGTTCTCAGGGGTAAATATTGGAGCTGGAGCAGACAACAATTCAATTCTCAATAATCTCCTTTCAGGAACTGGTTTCGCCGGCATAGAGATTGGTCCTGGTGATGCTCACAACAATATTGTGCAAGGCAATGTTATCGGTCTAGATCGTACAGCAAGCGTGGTTCTGTCGAATCCAGCTTCCGGAATAAAGGTTGGCGAGGTGACCGGCACCATCATCCAGGATAATATTATCAGTGGAAATGATGGCGAAGCAGGTATCTATGCCTCGGCAATCCAAAACACAATAATTCAAGGAAACACTATAGGAACAAATGCCCAGGGAGACTCTTTGGGAAATTCTGAGATCAGTGTCTGGATCTTTGGGGACAGCGAGAATACTCTTATTGGTGGAGAAGAAGCCGGTGAGGGCAATGTGATTGCCTTTAGTGGAACTCACGGTATTGATCTGGGTGTCTACTGGGGTGAAAACACCACCATCCTGGGCAATTCAATTTACGGTAATGTTCAAAATGGAATTCAGACCCCTGGCGAATGGGGCTATGAAGCGCCCAGCTTTTCCATGGCTTTTTCTGCTGTTGATGGCCTGGAAATGAGCGGCGAGATCACTGGCCATCCCGACTCCACTTATCGTATTGAATTTTTCACCAATAATGAATGTGACCCTTCCGGTGTTGGTGAGGGACAGACCTATATCGGTTATGCTGATGTGATGACTGGTGCTGCAGGCAGTATAAGTTTTACCCACACTATCACCGGGAGCTTTCCTTCAGGAAGTATCGTCACCGCCACCTCAACAGATGAAGATGGCAATACCTCTGGTTTCAGCGAATGTATCACTTCCTTTGATGCTTCTGAAGCGCCGGTCCTCCTGGCTTCCACCGACACCTTGACTTACACCTATTATCCAGATGACTCACCCGTTTCAACTGAAGACATTGAAGTGGTTAATGATGGCGTGGCAGATCTGGATTGGAGTAGTTCAACCACAGTAGGCTGGATCTTTCTAGAGCCCTCATCTGGTTCAATAGCTGCTGGTGATACCATGCTGTCCGGGATTACCGTATATGCAATTGATACGCCAGATGGTATTTATCATGAGTCTGTAAGTATCCACTCAAATGATCCGCTCTATCCTGAACATGTCATTAACATTACCATTCACAATGGTGTTGGTGGTGTACCACTTATTGAAATTACACCCGATACACTACGAATGACCGTAAATGCTGGTCCCGATGTGATGTCAAGTTTCACCATCCATAATGTTGGTGAAGGCGAGGACAACCTCAATTGGACGGCTGGAATGACTGGTCTGAACTGGGTGTTTGGTATTGATCCCACCACAGGCAGTACAGCTGCTGGAGATTCAAGCGTGGTGGAATTTGGAATTCGTCCACAGAATCTTTCGCCTGGCCTGAATACTGGTTTTCTGTGGGTCAGCTCCAATGCTTCCAATATCAATGTGGTTGAAATCCAGATGGAGATCACCCTTGGTTGCGGTACCAACACGGCCCCCATGGCACATTCACAGCAAGTTGATCTGAATGAAGATGAGTCGGTGGAGATCGTTCTGGATGGAAGTGATGCCGAATTGGACTTTTTGACCTTTATGGTCACCTCAGATCCATTTTCCGGTTGGTTGGAATACATGCCGGATGGTTCCATGCATTATCGGCCAGACAGCAATTTCTTTGGTGCCGATAGTTTTCAATTTGTTGCCAATGATGGTGAATTTGACTCTGAACCAGGTTGGGTCTGGCTGGATATTGCTCCTATTAATGATCTACCCACCTCATTCGACTTGATCAGTCCTGCTCATGGTGCTTCAGTTGTCTTTACGACTGACAATCCCTATGATCCCATCAATTTCAGCTGGTCTCCATCCATAGATGTGGATTCACCGGTCTACTACCATTTTGAAAGCTCTGGCCTGGAGGGGTTTTCCAGCGAGCCACAAATGGATACAAGCTTTGTAGCCTACAATTTGGATCTTCACGCGCTTATGGATTCAACCCATGCTCAACTCGTATGGAATATCATTGCGACGGACAGTCTGGAACAGATCGTGGCGGTGAACGGTCCCTTTACCTTAAATCTGGTTGATTCCACTACACTCTCAACCAGAGGATCCATCATTCCAGAGGACTATGCTCTCCGGGCCAATTATCCCAACCCTTTTAACCCCAGCACATCAATTGGTTTTGATATACCTGAAGCTGGACAAGTCAGCGTGGAGATTCTTGATCTGTCAGGACGTCAGGTTGCTGTTTTGACCAAGGATCATTATGCCGCAGGATCCTATGAAGTGGTCTGGTCAGCTATGGATCAACACGGCGATCCTGTGAGTACAGGCGTGTATTTTTATCGTCTGGTAGCCGGGAATCATTCCATGGTGAGGAAGATGATTTTACTGAAGTAGGGGGTCTTGCTAACACCCGACTTAAGTCGGGTGTTAGCGATAATCTATCGGGAGAATTCTACTGAGAGTATAGAGGTATTGCCAAAGATTTCCATGGGTTTGACAGCGTAGTCAATTCTTATTTTTCCGCGGGACTTCAGATCAAGCTGGATTCCTGTACCCATGGTAAAGCCTTCCTGATCATAATTATGGCGATAACCCCCTCGGAAATAGACCATTTCCTTCACAGCATACTCTACACCCAGATTAATATGCTCGGGGCCATCGTTGGGATGCTCTGCATCAAGGGCCAGCGTCAAGCGGCTATTCTTGCTTGAGAGAATTGCATCTCCCCCTCCCATGACATCCATGCTGAGACCAATGCGGATCATGAGTGGCAAGGGCCAGGGTTCGGTCCTCAGGTCTACATCAGTACTATAATTGCCATCGATGTCATCATCGATATCCGCCTTCAAAATTAAATCACGGCCAGTGAATTGAAAATCGCCACCAAAATTGGATAAGGCCATGCCAATTCTGAGACCATAGAAGTCGGTGCGCAAAATGGATCCTACATCTATAGCCATAGTTGATGCGCTTTCATTGTAGGCATTCAGTTGAATAAATTTTCCGGTGATTCCCATGGAAAGGCGATCGGTTACCTGGCGGGCATACGCCGCACTAATGGCGATATCCATCACATTATAGACCAGACCGGTACCGTCGGGATTTTCTAAGGTTCGAACGGGTTGTTCACCCATGGTCAAGGCTGAGATGGAGAAGCCGATTCTTTCATTTTTGCGACCAGGCAGAATAAGACCGACATAATCATGGGTAATATCCAGAAGCCAATCATTGTGGCTGGCAGAGACGGTGATACTATTCACCCCTAACATTCCCGCTGGATTCCAGTAGAGAGAGCTGGCATCATCAGCCAGGGATACAAAACCGCCACCCATTCCCGCAGCACGTCCGCCAACACCCATTTTCAAGAAGGGTGCCGCTGTTGTGGCCACCTTATCAAACTCGGCATAAACCAGTGATATCATCGAAATGAGCAGAAGTATTCGTCTCATTTAATCACCAGGAATCTTCCCACGGTCTCATGACCATCTGGCGTTTCAGCATGATAGAGATACACTCCAGGCGCAATAAATTGATCATTGCGAGTACGCATATTCCAGAAAGCATAGCCCGAGCTGGTCTGGCTGTCACCGCCATGTTCCACGGTATCGACAATTTCGCCCAGGATGGTGTAAATCTTAATGGTGCAATTTGAAGGCAGGTTGGTAAACATGAGTTTCTTGCCAAACTCATTGGTTTCCCAGGCATTGGTCACGATATAAGGATCTGGTACCACATAGACATCTTCAAGTGGATTCTCTGACGCCCCTTCGGTAATATCATTCTTGTCTAATGGATTAAAATGATAGGTGATTCCCGGTCTGAAAGGTTTGAAAGTGATGATTGAGAATTCGTCTCCCTGTGAAGGTGCAACAGCCTCAATGATCTCTGTTTCAAAATCTTTATTGATTGATGTGTCAGGCTTGTTGTTGGTGAGGAGATAGAGATAGTTTGGAATGGTATCTATGATGGTCGTATCCTGGACCGTGTGCATAAGAGTATCAATTTTTTCCATAATGAGCATGTCGACATGCTTTTCGTACCAGCCACCTGATCCAGACAACCACCCCAGACCACCGGGAACGAGATCCCAACCGATGGGGCTATAAAACATGGGTCGAATATCGGCTGGCATCCCATGGTTGAACTCTGCCAGTATTAAATTTTCAGTGACATCAATGGGATTATCAGGGTCTGTGATTACTTCAACCCGCAGAGGGAGATGCTGGGTTTGGCTACTATAGTCACCTGAAAAAGCATCCAGCCAGATTACATCAATACCTGTCTCATAATCCACAATGAGGCGCCAATCGTCAAATGACTCAACTTCACTCCCGACAGCCTGCCCAGAAGGAACCAAATTTGGATATTTACTTTCTATCCGCCAGTCAAAGGTACATGTATCAACGTCAACCTTGGTCCATCCCATTCTTTCGACCCCTGTTGGAGGGCTTTCCAGATAGATGACCAATCCATCCAGTGAAATGGTGTTCTCATCGCTACCATCAATGATAAACTGTTGATTAACCAGTGTGTCACCAGTGAGCTCATTCAGAACTGATGCTGCCATACCCCTCACTGACTCACCATCAATGGTGACCTCGACTTTATCAAAACCGATTAAATAATTCAAATCTTTGAGCTGGTCTGGATCTTCCACTTCCACGGTAACCACTCCCTGGCAATCACCACCCTGTGCTTCCAGGCCGCCAAAATTTAAATCCTGGGCCAGCTTGCCCGGGGTCACGCGAACGGTGTGTTGTTCATGCCAGGATTGTCCCTGGGCATTCATGTAGGACGGGGTTGGGTTGGCCAGGTCATCTTGACTGCCTCTGTCATAGGCTGAAACACTGTACCAGTATTCCACCCCGTTTACCAGATTGGAGTCCGTATAGGTGTGAAATAGACCCGTATTGTCACCCAGGTTTTGGGGAAAGGCTGGATCGGGACCAGATACATCTACCCCATAACGTTCAAGGTCTTCTTCTTCGGAATAGTCAAACTGTGCGATGGGATGATATCCAACTGCATTGCCATAGGCGTCACTGATGGGTTTACCCCAGGTTAGCCCGGCATCAGTACTGCGATAGATACGATAACCCTCAAAGTCCTTCTCGCCTGTCCAGGCATCCCGGGAAATTTCTGCGGTGGCATCCCAATACAGGGAGATTTGACCATCACCGGGAACCGCATGCACCTCTGGTGGGTCTGGAGGTCCTGAGCCCTGGAAATAAAGTCGATACATGTCCTGGGCGATACGAACGTTCTGCATGAGATCCGTTGTGTCAGGACTATCTGGAACATTGCCGGCGTCACCCATGATGAGGCCAAATGACAGGGTCGTCATGGAGTCCGCTTTGAGATCAAAGGGACCGCATGAAATCACATAGTTAATACCATTTCCAATGCGTTCGTCTTCACCAGCATCTGAAAAAGGTGGATAGTAAGCTCCGATGGTTGCAGCATTCTGACCTGTATCATCAATACGTGAATTGGTGCCGTGGAAATAGAACTGAGGATCAACCAGATGTTCTGAGTTTTGCTTGCTGCTCATGAGTGCCCACATTTCCTGATCGGTGGAAGGTGAGGCTTCTCTTGAGAAATGATGAAAATCTGTAATGCCAATTTGGCCCGGTGTATCAAACACTTTTATACCAACCATTCCCAACGGATCATTGGTTTCATTCCAGGCGCCATCCAGAGTATTGTTTAAATCATAGACATATACCAGATCCTGGATGCCATCGTTGTCACTATCAATAAAGTTTAAATAGTCATGGTTGTCAAAATCTGGTCGAAACTTGGCATAGAGACCGATGTAGATGCTATCCAGGTCTTCAGGGCCATCGTTGAAAATTTTTAAGTCCCAAAACACGAGATCTTCGGCATAGGTCCGACCATAGGAATGGGCGGTTTGCTCTACTGTGAGACCATGACTGCCCTGGGGGTTCTGGGCATCGTTATAGGTGGCAAA
>JABMQQ010000094.1 GCA_013202495.1 Fidelibacterota bacterium
TATGTACCCGGAGCGCCTGGTATAAGACCTACATATCCAACTGAGGTAAAGCCGCGTAAAACTTGAATCATTCGCTTTCCGAAAAGAGATTTTTAATGAAAGCGCGATTTATCCATAAGTAATTGAAACCGGTATAGGCAGTTACAAGACCTGTAAGTGTAAAAATAGTCTCCGTGACAAACCATTCTTCAACCCAGGCAACTATTGTATCAAGTTCTTGAAAATGGCCAAGGAGAATAAAGATTAATCCCACATACATGGAAATATATTGAAAGGTTGTTTTCAATTTGGCCAGACGGCTGGTATTCATCGAAGCCCCATTGGCCAACATGCCCCATCGTAATAGTGTAACAAGACCATCTCTCAGGATGATTACAGCGGTAATCCAGATTGGCATGACTTCCAAAATATTGAGAGTGATGAAGGTGCTATTTACCAAAATTTTGTCCGCAAGAGGATCCATAAATTTCCCAAACTCGGTAACTACCTGGAGTTTACGGGCCAGTATTCCATCGAATAGGTCGGTAAGTGAGGCGATGAGAAATAGTACCAGAGCCAGAGCATGGAGTGCTAACCCATCAAACCCTATGAGCAGCCATACGATGAGGGGTGTAACGACAATTCGAAAAATTGTCAGAATATTTGGTAAATTATGTATCATTTTAATTCATGCCTGTCGTCCAGGGCTCTCCCTAAAGTTACGCCGTCAATATACTCAAGATCACCCCCACTGGGAATTCCTCTTGCAAGGCGGGTCACTTTTATATCTTTTTCCTGCAACAGTCGAGCTAAATATAATGAGGTTGTCTCCCCTTCCACGCTGGGATTCATTGCAATCACGATTTCAGTGACATTATCCAATCGTGTCAGCAGATTCCTAATATTCAACTGATCTGGGCCCACACCTTCCAGGGGTGAGAGTACCCCACCCAATATATGATACTTCCCGCTGAAGCGACTTGTCTCTTCAATGGCAACAACATCCCTGGAATCTTCAACGACACAAAGTATGGATTCATCCCTTCGCGTATCAAGACATACGGGGCATGGATCAGCTTCGGTGATCAGATTGCATATTGAACACTGTCGCAATTTTTCACTGCTTTGAATGATGACATCTCCAAGCCGTTGAACATCTTCGGTATTCCATTCAATCAACTGAAAAGCCATTCTTTGCGCAGTTTTCTTGCCGATTCCAGGGAATCGTGAGAACTGCTCGGTAATGCGCTCCAGACTATCAGGAAGAATTTTCATCCAAGTCCGGGAATATTTAGTCCACCCATTCCACCCATCATACCACCAGTAACCTGTGACATTCTTGAATTGGCAGCATCCTGGGCATTTGTCAGGGCTTGATTTACCGCGGCAAGCACGAGATCTTCAACCATATCAACATCATCTTCCAGTACATCCGGTTCGATTTTGATGGATAATATCTGCATTTTGGCGTTGGCCTTCACGTTAACCATACCACCACCGGCAGATCCTTCTACCTCAATGGCAGCGAGCTCATTCTGAGCGACTTCCATTTCTTTTTGCATCTTCTGGGCTTGTTTTAAAAGGTTGCCCATTCCGCCTTTTGGCATCATTGGAGTTTTCTCCTATTAATTATTTCTCGCGGAGCACGCTGAGAGCGCAGAGATCTTTTTATATTCTTATAAATATTCTCTGAGACTTTGCGGACTCTGCGAGATGTACTATTCTACTCATCAATGATCTCACCATCAAATATATCCAGGAGATGTTGTGAGGTTGGATGAGCCAGAATTTCATCTTCTTTGCGTTGTTTTGGTTTACGACCATTTTCTTCTAATAGCAGAATAGTCATTTTTGTTCCAAATACTTCTGAGGCAATTTTGTGAATGTCCTCTGTATTCTTACTTAAGGTCTGAATATGATATTTTTGTTCAGGCGCAAATGAAACGGTCAGACAGCCCTTCTCAAAACCAGCTGGTGTCCCTTCACTCATGAATGCACTAGTGGATCGGCTGATCTTTCCCAGGCTTTCGATAAATTTTTCCCAATGCGGAAGGAGTTTTTCAATATTTATATCATTGGGTTGCTCATCAGCAGGTGGATCACTCTTCACTTCCAGCAGTTCTTCAGCTTCAGGAATGGGCTCGGGAGTTGGTTCTGGTACAATTTCTTCAATAACTTCCGGCTCTGGTGGAGGTACCTGTTCTGATTTTTTGACCGCTTCCTCTACAGGCTCAGGCTCAACTACCTCAGGACTTTCAGTTGTGGGCTCGGGTTCAGGTTCAACTGCTTTAGGAGGTTCAGAAAGTTGCTCAGGATCAGGAGCGGGAACGGATTTCGGTTGAGGTGCTGACTTTTTTGGGGCTATATCACCCTTGTCAGGTGATGGAGCTAAATTTGAAGGAGTAGCCTTTGGTATAGCAAGTGCAGGGATGCTTTTTCCAGAGAGAATTGCATCCAAATCAAGTGCACGCGTGGATCTAGACAGCTTTAACAACATGAGTTCAACAGAAACCAATTGGTTGCTTACAAAACGTTGTTCCCTGATGGTTTCCAGAACAATATTTTGCATACGCAGTAGATCACGTTCCTCAAGATATGCTGTTTGTTCCTCGAGTGCCTTTGCATCAGTATCTGAGACATCAAGATAATCTGTAATTCCAGCTACCTTCACAATGAGAAGATTTCTAATATGTTCACTGAGACCATGCAGAAATTCAGAAATGCTTATCCCTCTTGAGAAAAGCAAATTTGCCTGATTCATTAGGTTCTCGGCGGATTGGCTGGCCACATTGTGCATCAATTCAAAATAGATGGTGGCATCCAGAACCCCCAGTACTCGTCTAACAAGATCAATTGAAGCATCATCTTCAGCAAACGCTGAAACCTGGTCCAATAGACTCAAAGAATCTCGCAGACTTCCTGCTGCCTTGCGGGCAATAAGCGCGAGTCCTTCTTCAGAAATTGAAATGCCCTCTTTGTTACTGATCATTTTTAAACGCGCCACCATGGTTTCTGTGGAAATCATGCGAAAATCGTAGCGTTGACAGCGGGAAAGTATGGTGATAGGAACTTTTTGTGGTTCCGTAGTAGCAAAGATAAATAGGACTTGAGGTGGTGGTTCCTCAAGGGTTTTCAGAAGTGCATTGAAGGCTTCTTTGGTGAGCATGTGTACTTCATCAATGATGTAGACACGGTAATTTGAGTTTGTGGGTGGATATTTAACGACCTCTCGAAGTTCTCTGATGGCATCAATACCACGTGTCGATGCTCCATCCACTTCCAGGACATCAAGACTCCGACCGCCGGTAATTTCAATGCAGTGATTACATGTATTGCAGGGATTCCCATCGTTAGGATTTTCACAATTGATGGCTTTGGCCAGAATTCGAGCACATGTTGTTTTACCAACGCCCCTGGGACCAGTAAAAATATAACCATTGGCTAGTCTATGCCTGACAAGTGCATTTCTCAGGGTTCTGGAAACATGATCCTGGCCTACGACATCCTCAAATGTTTGAGGGCGATATTTTAGCGAGGATACTATATATGCAGATTCTTGATCAGACACGATATTGGACTTTCCAGTTGGTTGAATAATAGCTGATCTCAAAGATGCGCGTGCCTCAGGCAATTCCGACACACGATTACAATGCTTACCGCTGCTTCCTTCCGGATCTGACGGGGTTCGGCTCGCTTTCATTGCAGGACCTGAAAGCACAACGCATCTTCAAGATCAGTCGATGTTTAAAACTCATAAAAAAAGCAGAATAATGTATCAATTATCAGGGGTGAAGGAAGTCTGATTTGATCTTATTATTCTATATTGGATTCAGCGTGCGTGTTGAAATAATATGCCTGGTTATGAAACCGATACCAGATCTGCTTTGGAGAAAAACCGCTCCAGCACGTTGATCATCATCTCGTGATCTTTCGCGCCAGCTGTTTCTCGGATTGAGTGCATAGAAAGCATGGCATTCCCAACATCAACTACGGGTATGCCCAATCCAGTTGCTGTTATGGGTCCAATGGTAGAACCACACGGTAAATCGGTTTTATGGACGTAATGCTGGACTGGAACACCCACATCTTTGCATAATTGTTCAAAGATTGCTGAGGTAAAGGCACTGGTTGCATAGCGATGATTTGCATTCACCTTGATTACCGGTCCCCTATTCATTTTTACGGCATGTTGAGGATCATGAAACTCAGTATAGTTTGGGTGAATGGCATGAGCACCATCCGCTGAGATACAAGCGCTATTAGCCAAGGCCATTTGGGTCATATGATTGGAATCATCTGATTCCACTACCCGGGTGATAATATCGCGGATAAATCCTGAGGCAGCACCATTCTCAGTTGAGCTACCAATCTCCTCATTGTCAAACAACGCAATCATGGCAGTTTGTGGAGCTGTGAATGTCTTTGAAGTAAGTGCCTGGAGAGATGCATGACACATCGTTAAATTATCGATCCTACCACTTACAATAAACTCATCGTTTAACCCACTTAAATTGGCCAATTGAGTGTCATAACATTCTAACTGCCAGCTGGCGATTTCATCACTTCTGACATTCAGTTCATCAGCAATGAGACCTTCGATCAATCCTGCATCAACTCCGGAGCCATCTGTACTCTCAAGAGCCAGAATAGGTGGCATGTGGTTTTGCTTATTCAGCATCAAGCCTTTCTCATTCACTTCTCTATTCAGGTGAATTGCCAATTGAGGAATCCTCAGCAAAACTTTATTTGATTTGAAGGGAACCACTTTGAGCTTACCACCCTGTTTTAGGATAACCCTACCAGCCAGAGATAGATCACGATCTGTCCAACTTGCCAGAAGCGGTCCACCGTAGACCTCAACACCAAGTTGAACATAACCACTCTTAGAATATTGAGCCTTTGGTTTTAAATGAAGCCCTGGGGAATCAGTATGGGCACCAACGAGACGGACACCCGTTCTATCACCATTGCCCATTTGCCATGCAGCCACGGCTGATTGACTCCTGATCACATAGTATTTCTGATTGGGTTTTAAGTCCCAGACATCTTGCTCATCCAATTGAATAAATCCATTTGACTTGAGGGTTGCTTCAGCTGTCAATACAGCATGATAAGCGGTGATACTATGATTTAGATAACTAATTAGGTCTGTAATTGTTGATCCATGCATTGCTCTTCCTTTGACTAATCATTGTTTTCAACATAGCACAACCCCGAGGGGGTGAAATTATTATTGTTCTAATTTTAAGCTATTATTGAACCCCGGGGGGGTGACATTCTTCTATCCATTGGAATAAATATTTATCATCATGTTCAATTTCATATTTCCTCAAAAACTCATAATATTCTTCTCGAAATGACGTTTTTGAGTGATGTTTTTCCTGATTGAGTACATATTCATACACGTGATTAAGTTGGGATTTACCATAGGAAAAGGCACCATATCCGGCTTGCCATGAAAATTTTCCTCTGGTATATTTTTGACTATTTATGAAGTTGGTTGAGTTATTTTTCACATCCCGTACCAAATCTGATATAGCCATTGAAGGCTTCAATCCGATCAATATATGAACATGGTCTGAAACACCGTTTACAATTATTGTTTTTTGACCTTTACCATTGATGATCCCAGCCATGTATTTAAATAATTCAGATCTCCAAGATTTGTGAAGCATATTCTTTCGTCCGTTCACAGCGAAAACAATTTGAATATATAATTGCGAATAGGTACCTGCCACTTGCCTTACTATTTCATCCTTTCAGGATTATTTATACTATGCGTCTAACAATGCTATTTAAATTACATCCCTTCGGGATTACTGTAACCCTATTTACCAACAGAAAAAAGATATTTCAAAATCTTCGTTTAAAATATTTGCCGGGTAATTGTTGAATAAGACCTTTCATTTCTAGCTGTAGCAAGGTTCCCAGAAGTGCAAAGGTAGTCTGTCCAGCTACAATGGACAAATCATCAATATGAATTTCTTCGGTCTCTGGGAGGTGTTCAAGCACTGCTGTTTCAAGGGGATCAGTGGCAATTAGAAGCTCTTGTTGACCCTGGGAGCTTCCCATTTTGTACTTCCCACCCAGTTCCTCCAGAATATCCTCTATACTTTCAACCAGTTTTGCTCCCTGTTTGATTAATTGATTGGTTCCGCGACTCTGTCTGCTATTCACTGGTCCTGGTACAGAAAATACTTCCCTGTTTTGATCCAGCGCAAAATACGCAGTGATGAGCGAGCCGCTTCGCTCAGCAGCTTCAACCACGATGATACCCATGGTGAGCCCAGAAATAATCCGATTCCGTCGTGGAAAATTCTGAGCATCAGGTTTGCTACCCATGAGAAATTCTGAAATCAACAGACCTTTTTCAGATAATTCATCATAAATCGCTCGATTTTCAGCTGGATAGACTCTGTCAACGCCATTTCCAAGGACAGCAATGGTTTGTCCACCCGCCTTAAGACAAGCTTCATGAGCATAGGTGTCTACCCCTCTAGCGGCACCTGAAACTACAGTCAACCCTCTTTGGGCCAGGTCTCTACTGAATTCCTTTGATATTTCCTTACCGTATCCGCTGGGGGTTCGGGTTCCAACTATCCCAAGGCTATCTGAAGCCAGCAGCTCAATATTTCCCCTGCAAAACAGGGCTATAGGTGGATCATAGATTTGTTTTAATTGATCAGGATAAGATTCATCCCAGAGCGTGACCATTTCAACTTGGAATTTTGCAATGAGCTTGGCTTGTCCGGCAATCAAATCCTCATCGGGATCACCTAATATGGATCTGGCAATTTTGTCCTTTATACCGGGAATTCTAGTAAGCTCTTTGTAACCCACTGAAAAGATATCTTCAAGTGAACCAAATTCTGAGATCAGGTCTAAGGTTTTTCGGGGACCAACTCCGGGGATGCTGAGCATCCGGATAATATTAAATAGTTTTTTATTCACTTATACTGGTTGAAAGCGCTTTGATCAAATCCTCAAGTCCCTCTCCTGAAACGGAGGAAATAGGAAATAGTTCGACGGGTTCGAAGGTTGCCATTTTAGGTACACCCACAAAGGAGTCCATCTTGGTGACTGCCAGCATCCGCTTCCGCTGTATTAATCCAGGGCTGTATTTCTTTACCTCCTCGAAAAGGAGTCGAT
Source organism: Fidelibacterota bacterium (assembly GCA_013202495.1). GTDB lineage: Bacteria > Fidelibacterota > UBA8477 > UBA8477 > JABMPR01 > JABMPR01. Next base: position 7,129 of record JABMQQ010000094.1, read on the forward strand.
ATGATTCTGCTGGATCTTCATCATTAGCATCCACCAGAAACAACAACACACTGCAACGTTCGACATGCTTCAGGAACTGAATTCCAAGACCCTTGCCTTTGTGAGCACCTTCAATAAGTCCTGGAATGTCGGCCATAACAAAGCTCGAATAGGCACCAGACTTCACGATTCCAAGATTTGGCGTTAATGTGGTAAAAGGATAATCTGCAATCTTAGGTTTGGCTCGTGATACTCTTGAGAGTAAAGTAGATTTGCCGGCGTTGGGAAAACCAACCAGTCCCACATCAGCCAGCACCTTTAGCTCTAGTTCCAGCTCACGTTCCCGACCCTCACGACCATATTCAAATTCACGGGGAGCCTGGTGTGTTGGTGTGACAAATTCGGCATTACCTCTGCCCCCTCTACCACCCCGTCCTACGACGATGGATTCTCCATCAATTTGCAAATCGGCGACAATTTCACCATTGTGCAAATCCTTGACAATAGTTCCAGCAGGAACTTTGACGGTAATGTCATCCCCTTTTTTACCGTGACGAAGGCTTCCTTCACCGTGTTTACCGCGGTTGGCTTTATATATGCGATGGTAACGAATATCCTGAAGTGTGTGGAGTTGAGCGTCCACTTTTATGATAATACTGCCACCTCTTCCACCATTCCCGCCTGCTGGACCCCCTTTGGGAACAAATTTTTCTCGACGAAAAGCAATAATACCATCGCCCCCTTTTCCCGGGATGACCTTAATCTTTACATAATCAACAAATCTCATTTTTCATCCTAGCGGTAGCGTTGCGCCAGATCATCCATTCTTCTCTTCAAATAAGGAAGGAAAGCACGATCTTCAATTTCCATATCCTGGATGAGAACCTCTGCAACATCTTCATAATCAAGAGCACATAGAATTGAGACTTCACCATTTTTCTCCCAGCCATCGGTCACCTCCACATGATTCATGATTTGCTCAAGTGTTATGGGAAGTCCTGATAAGAGCTGGAATTCTTCCTTCTCAGAATAGCTAATTTGCTTTTCTTCCCAATAGTCACGCAGGATGACTTCGATTTCACTCATTAACATGGTGTTCAACTCGGACTGGGCCTTCTGAACCGAGATGTCCATATCAAGTGAATGTTCTTCCGGTAAATGAATAACTATAAATATGGTATCCCTGACCGCTCGATGCGTGTCTACCCATTTCGGTGCTTTGCTGGTACCCGCACTGGGAAGATCATATTTTACTGATTCAGAAGCACATCCAACAATGAGTATCATCAACAGGGATAGAAGGAATAATTTGCTCTGGATTCTCATGCCTGTGCCTCCAATTGGTGTTGTACAATTTCCGATATGGCTCCTGAAGAAACCATTCCGTGTATCGCTTCAATATGAGCACTCAACGGACCATCCACCTTCAGATAAGGTACCTCTTTGCGTATCAATTGATAAATAGCTTCACTGCATGGCGCCAGATGATACTGCGGATTTAAGTCCCTGGCTTGAGCATCACACATGAGCTCGATGGCAATTATTCTTGAAGTATTGGAAATAACCTGTTTGAGTTGATGTCCGGCATTCGGGGCCATACTCACATGATCTTCCTGGTTGGCTGAAGTGGGAATTGTATCCACAGAAGCAGGATGACTGAGTGACTTATTTTCACTGGCTAAAGCTGCAGCAGTGACATGGGCTATCATAAAACCAGAGTTCAAGCCAGCCTCTTTCATAAGAAACATGGGCAAATTGCTCTGACTTGTTTCCTGAAAGGCAGCTATCCGCCGTTCACTCATTGCTGCGACATCTGAAAGAGCTATGGCAAGGTAATCCATAGTATGTGCCAGGGGAGCTGCATGAAAATTGCCCCCAGAGACAATGATATTCTCTTCAATCAAGGTTACTGGGTTGTCAGTGGTACTATTGGCCTCTTGGGTCAGTATTCGTTCAGCATGAACAATGAGATCATACCATGAGCCATGGACCTGAGGCATACAGCGCAGGCTGTAGAAGTCCTGGACTCTGTCACAGTCAAGATGAGCATCTCGATACCCACTGTCAGCCATAAGTGTAAATAATAGTTCTCCAGCATAGGCCTGTCCCGGTTGGTTGCGAGCTTCCTGAACTTCTTTCCTGAATGCTGTATCGGTACCCAGCATCACTTCGGTGCTAAAAGCACCTGTGGCAGAGATGGTAAAAAATAAATCCTTTATTTTTTTCAGAGATTCGATGGCAAAGGCGGTGCTTACCTGCGTCCCGTTTATGAGGGAAAGCCCTTCTTTTTCTTTTAATTCTACGATTGGTAAATTGAACTGCTTCAATATATCCGATGCGGCTTTAACAGATCCATCATCTAGCAGAAATTGACCCTCCCCGATGAGGGGTAGTGCCAGATCGGCCAGGGGTGCCAGATCGCCACTGGCTCCTACGCTACCTCTTTCACGGATGGCCGGAGTGAGATCATTGTTGTACAATACGATTAATGCTTCAATGACTTCAAGTCTGATCCCGGAATACCCTCTGAGTAAGCTGTTTATCTTGAGGAGCAGAATCAGCCGAACTGTCTTATGAGATAGGTATCCACCGGTCCCGGCAGCATGACTCCTTAACAGATTAACCTGAAGTTGACGCAAATTTTCGCTGGAGATTCTTTGATTTGCCAGTTTGCCAAATCCCGTATTCACACCATATACCGTCTTGCCAGTCTCTAGGATGTTTTCGACCACCTCACGCGATTTCCGCACAAGTAGCTTGGATTCTGAAGTAAGCGATAATTTTGTTGGAGATTCAAGCTCTTCAAATATTCCCTCAAGCGTCAATGAGTTACCATCTAGAATCATATCCGTCTCACTTAATTTGTGTTGGCATCTGGTATTCCATGTGATCTATACCAGGCGCGTATGGAATCAACCAGTTCTCTCTCTGAATTAGCTGGAACATGCGGTATAGGTGTAGAATTGCGAAAGTAGTCACCATATCGTTTGGTAAATATGCGCTCATCCAACGAAAGAATAGCACCAAAATCTGTGGTACTGCGGATGAGTCGTCCGACCCCCTGTTTGTACTTAATCGCCGCCTCAGGGACGCTGTAGCCCATGAAGTCATTCTCGCCAGCTGCTTTTAATGCATCACTATTGGCTCGTACAATGGGATCTGACGGTACGAGGAAAGGTAGTTTGGCAATAACCAGCAATTGAAGGGCATCACCGCGGATATCCACGCCCTGCCAGAAACTGTCAGTGGCCAGAAGAATGCTACCCGGGTATTTTCTGAACTGATTAATCAAATCCATTCTGGACACACGACTCGATTGGACCAGCAAACGACGGCCAGAGCCTTTAATACGATCTTCCAGCTCTTCCTGCCAGTTTAATAGCATGGTGTAGCTTGTGAATAAAATCATGGTGCCCACAGGATGTGTTTTCCATATCTTTTCAAGGAGAAACAGCACCTCAATCGTGTAATTCTCAGCGTATTGGGGTCCCATAAAAGTGGGTACGAAAATCCTGGCCTGGTCCTCATAGTAGAACGGTGATGGATAAGTCATTTCCTTCAGCCTAGCATGGCCCTTCAATCCAAGACGTTGCTTGAGATAGGTAAAGCTTCCATCAATATTTAGAGTACCTGACGTAAATATAGCACATGCAAGATCTTCATATACTCTATCCTGCATCTGTTTGCCAATCTCAAGGGGAACCTGGACAAATTTTACAGCCACGACCTCGCTTTTAGGCAGGATCTCAAACCAATAAATCAATTCGGGATTGTCAGCCGCAGCTTGTTTGTCCATAATTTCAAGGGTGTAGACCATCATCTCACGCCATGAGTGGAGTCTTGAGCTTATCTCAGAGAGACCGGGAAGTGAATCATCATCGAGATCATCCAGTGATTTTTCCACATCTCTGACCAGGTTATTCAGTGAGGTCAAACTAGTAATGACTGAGTACCATATTCCCCGGACAGGTGCAAAGGGATCTTTCTCCCCCGTGTACAACTCTTTGTAAGTAAAAGTAGCCCGTTCGATATCCCGCTGTCTGGTTGCTTTGAATTCAGTAAAGAAGGCAAGCAGGGTTTTATCAAATTCTTGAATGTCGGTCTCTAGTTGATCCAACTGAGTGGTAAGCCCAGTTTTTTGTTTTTCATCAACTGGAACTAAAAGATGTCTCAGCTCAATGGACATCCCACTTTTATTGCGCCCTTTATAAAACAACTGATCCATCTGGATGCGCAGACTTTTGTATGAGAACTCTGCTGCAAAAAATTGATAGGCTGTTTTCTCAAGAAGATGGGCTTCATCGACAATGAGTCGTTGATAACGGGGTAAAATGGCATGATCAGCGGCGGCATCAGCCAATAGTAGCGAATGGTTGACCACGACGATATCTGCCTTGGCAGATTCCTGACGTAATTTACCCAGATAACAGAAATCATTATGAGCGCATACATTGGTTGTACAAAAGCCCGGTTCGCTATTCAGTTTAGACCAGATCAGTGCATTCCCAACAGTATGAAAACCATTGTGCTCATCGATATCGCCAGTGGGTGTTTCATGAGCCCAGACCACAAGAGTTTGAAGTGCTTCTTTCTCCCGACGACTGAATCGCCAACTCACATCCCGTATGCCGCGTTGCCACTTGGTTTTGCAGATGTAATTATTCCGGCCCTTGAGGAGTAAAGCCCGAACTGGTAATCCAAGCTTCTCTTGAATAAAGGGTATTTCCTTATGGAAAAGCTGATCCTGTAAATTTTTGGTGTTACAACTGATAAAGATAGGCTCGTCTTCTTTGAGCTCATGACGCGTCAGGACAGCCGGAATGGTGTAGGCCAGACTCTTTCCCACCCCTGTCCCTGCCTCACCCATGAGAAACTCATCATTCCGCATGGCATACTGAATATCATGGGCAAGAGTAACCTGAGTTTCGCGCGGTTCATATCCATCAAGTTGTTCCGACAGCAAACCCTCATCGGAAAATATTTGATCAAGATCGGGGTAGCCGCCCTCGACGGTAGAATGACGAATATTCGGTTTCTGAGGTAATGGAATTTTGGGATATTCATCCAATTCTTCAAGAGCTCGACCAGTAGCGGTCCAGTCCAATATGGACTTATATAAATCTTCGTTTGGCAAATCAGTGCCATGGAGGACATCCACGATGGTCTTAATAACATCGGGTGAGAGTCGTTTCATTTCGGAAATCAGAATGAGCAGAATTTCTGCCACCATGTCGGCATCATAGTCAGCACGATGTGCACCTTCTTTGGACAAGCCGTAAAATTCAGCCGCTGTCCCCAGTTTGTGGTTGATCATATCGTATCTGAGGGTTCGGACCAGACTTAAAGTATCTATACGCTGATTCTTGAGAGGTATGCCATCTATGGCTTCGCGCTTGACATTTAAAAAATTGTGGTCGAAATAGATATTATGCGCCACCAGAGGATGGTTCCCCAGGAAATCGTATAGGTCATCCACCACTTCTTCAAAAGTGGGAGCATCTGACACCATTTCGTTGGTGATACCGGTGAGCTTGGTGATGAATTTAGGAATTCTTACCGGGGGTTTAATAAACTGTTGATACCGTTCTGTGGCAACCCCATTAACAACTTTGACTGCTCCCAATTCAATAACGAAATCTACCTTTGGGTCAAGACCTGTGGTTTCAAGGTCAAAGGAAACAAATGTACCCAAACCAATTCCTTGTAAATAGTCTGAAAAACTCATGCGAGCCAACCTGCTATAGTGATTGTGTATATTTTGATCAAATCTTCCTGTGCTTTCTAATATCGATGGATCAAACGCCGGCAAAGGCGCGGGTCACATCAATCAGTATGGATGGTTTTTGTCGTGCAACTGCTGTGAATATCTTCATAAGTGAGAGTTCATCAGGGGGTATCTTTGCCAGACGGTGGGCCATCTTATTCAATTTTTCATCAGTGATCTCAAAAATGGCATCGGCGACGCGATGAAGTCCATCGTGTGTTTTCCCCTCGGCTTTTTGCCATCTCGCGGGATAATCCTTAAAACCATTGGGAGTTAAATCTCCAGTCTGAAGTGCTGTTGCGGCAACTTCTCCAGCGATTCGACCGCCAACCATGCCCGTGATAATACCACCTCCAGTTACGGGATTTACCATTCTGGCAGCGTCCCCAGTAAGCATGATACCATCTTTAGTAATAGTCTTCAGTGTTTTGGCGATGGGAATGCCACCGCAAACGCTGGTCAAAATGCTGGCTTTGGGGAAATGCTCGTTTAGGAACTTATGGGTAAGATCATGCGCACTAAAATCCTTTGCTACCTTTCCATTCACTCCCAATCCAATATTGGCCATGCCATTACCCTTGGGAAATATCCAGAGGTAACCACCTGGTGCCCAGTTGGAACCTATAAAGAAATCGATCATTTCCTGATCAATATCAACATTGCCGACTGTCGCCTGATAGCCGGAGTCCATATCTCTCAGTTTAGTAGCTGTGCGCATCCCGGCCATTCGTCCAACTCTAGATTCAACACCATCAGCAGCTATGACTATCTTTGTCGATAATTCCCGATTCTCACCCATGTATTGGTATTTGACGCCTTTTACTGCACCTTCTTCCACCATCAGTCCATCCACATAGGCCCGAGTCTGGATCTCTGCACCGGCATTACCTGCACGGTTAGCCAGGGCGTAATCGAACAATCTTCGATGGAGGACATATCCTGCATCCTTCATCCCGAAATCTACCTTGGTATTGTCGGGAGAGCGCATGCGTACCCTGGAGATAGTAGCAGCAATCCATTGAGGATCCGGTTCAATAAATTGTTTTAAACCAGAAGCTCCCACACCTTCACCACAACGCACGGGGTATCCAATATCTCTATCTTTTTCTAGCAGAAGGGTCTTTGCTCCACCCCTAGCTGCGGCTTCAGCAGCCATGGATCCTGCAGGCCCGCCTCCAACCACAATGACATCAAAATCAGTCATGCTTTACCTCCTCCTTTTTCTCATCGGAAGAAAGCACATCTATAGGACACACCCAGATACAGATATCACAGTCTATACAGGTGTCATGAATGATTGATATATCAGCTTCGCGCAACTCAATGGCATCAACGGGACAAACTGCCACGCAGGTGCCGCAAAAGTCACATCGATTATCTTTTACAAGGATCATAACAAACCCCTTTTATATATACTCGGTCACTTCTGAGGATATTCCTGTCCGCCAGAGATGATCGATTAAGAATTAACCTGTTAAAATAGGAATCAAAGGTGCATTCTAAATGATTAAATGCACTGAAATTTCCGGAGATGGGCGCATCGGTTAATCCTCGCCCATCCGGGATATTTTATTGCGGATAGTTTACACTAAACCCAAACTGCTTAAAAGAACCAAAGTGATGAGCACGGGAGCCACAAATCGCAGGAAGACGAACCATACACTTTCGAACCATGGATAGGTTTCAAATAATTGCTCTGCACCCTCTTTCACTGCAGTCATAACAGAAGTCCGTGTCCACACCCATCCCACAAAAATAGCTATCATCAAGCCACCGAAGGGCAACAGCACGTTGGAGGCAATAAAGTCAACAATATCAAAAAATGTTTTTCCAAATAACGTAACATCTGACATGAGGTTAAAGGACAGAGCTGAAGGAATCCCCAATAGATAAATCGATCCACCGAAAATCAATACCGCCCCTTTGCGATTCCAGCCCTTCTCATCTACAAAATAGGCCACAACCACCTCCAGAAGTGATATGGCAGACGTAAGCGCTGCGATTGCCAGCAACAAGAAAAAGAGAAAAGAGAAATAAACGCCACCTGTCATGCCGGAAAAAACCGCAGGTAGAGTTTGAAAGATTAGCCCGGGACCTGCAGCTGGATCCAGACCTGAAGCAAATACAGCCGTGAATATGGCGACACCAGCCATGATGGCGATAATTGTGTCCAGAAAGACAATTTGTGCTGAAGCTGTAATGACGCTGTCCTTTTTGGACATATAGCTACCATAGGTCATCATCGCACCCATACCAAGACTGAGGGTAAAAAATGCATGCCCAAGTGCTATCAGAATAGATTGGCCATTAATTTTTGCCCAATCTGGGACCAGTAGAAAGGCTAAGCCCTTGTCAGCACCAGGTAGAGTCATCCCACGAATCATGAGAATAACCAGAATAGAAAGTAGAATTGGCATCATAATCTTGCTGGATTTCTCGATGCCACCCTGGACTCCTCTGACCACAATAAACATGGTCAAAGCAAAGAACATAGTATGATACCCTAAGGTCCATGTTGCGCTGCCTGAAAGGGCTCCAAACAACACTCCAGCCTCTTCTGGTGAATGAAAATTGGAGAGTGAACCTCGCAGAGTTTCAACCACATAACCAATAGTCCAGCCGCCGATAACACTATAAAATGATAAGATCATAAAACCAGCAAGCACACCCAGGAAACCTACTGATAACCACATTTTAGATGGCGTGAGCGCAGCAAAAGCACCCACAGGATTCCGTTGAGTCGTTCTTCCAATGAGTACTTCGGCAATCAGCACTGGAAAACCTATGATGCCTATACAGATCAGATAGACAAAGATGAAGGCAGCGCCACCGTTTTCTCCAGCGATATATGGAAACTTCCAGATATTTCCCAGTCCAACTGCAGAACCTGCAGCAGCCAGTATGAAACCAAATTTCGATCCCCACTTCTCTCTATTCTGTGTCATCTATTGGTCCTGCCTTTTTCGGTTTAATCATGTTTTCATCTGTTATCTCTTGGGCACCTTCAATTTCGTACTTGCCAAAATCCCAGAGTTGGGCATCGACATAGGCATCAATAATATTCAGTGTCCATACCAAAGACATCATCCAGACCTTGTCATTCCGGGTTCTATGGAGGGATTCGCTAGATAGATCAGCCTGATAATCCTGTTGAGCAACCGAATAGCCATAGCCATAGTAAGCAAAAGCACCTGCAAACAAGATAGCTTTCAACGGGTGACGATTATAAAGCTGACCTCCTCCTGGAATTACTGAGAATAAGAGCGCTTTACCTGGACTTTTAACACTGGATGAGTCAACCTGCCCCTCCATTTGGGATTGGCCATTCAACATTCCGAATGCTAAAACTAAAAGAATAAATTGTCTAAAAGGATGATTCATGATCTCTATTTATAAGCTACCATCTCTATTTCAACATCAGTTCCAAGTGGTAAGGCTGCTACCTGAACGGCGGCTCTGGCTGGTGCATCGTCACCAGGAAAGAATTCACCATATATACGGTTCAGCTCTGCATATTGTCCCAGATCAGTAACATAAATATTGGTTTTAACAACTTTTGAAAAGTCACTGCCAGCAGCCTCCAGAATGGCTTTGAGGTTATTCATGACCTGATAAACACGGTCAGCAAAGGAAGTCTCAACCAGTTTCCCTGTTCCTGGATCCAATGGAATCTGGCCAGCAGTATAAATCAATCCATTAATCTCAACAGCCTGATTGTAGGGTCCGATTGCAGCTGGTGCAGCATCTGTGCGAATAATATTCTTCATGATAACATCCTATTATATTGTTGTTACTCAGTCAGTTACAAGATTATGGTCAAGCATTTTGGCCACCTGATTAGCCCGTGATATAAGTAAGCATCTGCTTTGGTCAATGTCAACTTCTCCCTTATCGCTACAGAGAAAGTCTCAGTACAGCGATTAATCTAAGGGTAGAGCGAAATCATTTCGTCAAAAGACTGACGTTTACGCAGGAGTTGTGTTTCTCCAGACAACCCAACCAATATTTCTGGCGATAAGGGTCGCATATTGTAGGTAGATCCCATGGAACTGGCATAAGCACCAGCAGACCCAATAGTAATGAGATCATCTTTCTCAAACTCAGGTATTTCTCGGTTTCTGGCTAAAGCATCAGAACTTTCACAAACTGGTCCAACCACATCTCCCATATGCATGGGTCGATCTTCCAGGTGAGAATAGACCGCGTGGTAGGCGCCATACATGGCTGGACGGATCAGATCAGTCGTGGCACCATCGATGATGACAAAATGGTGGCCACCATTCTCCTTATTTCCCAGGACACGTGCTAACAGAATACCAGCATTGGCCACCAGAACGCGGCCCGGTTGAATATGAAGCTGGTATTCATCTAATTTCTCCAATGCCCGATGGGCAATCGATTCAAGAAAAGGTGTCGTTTCTAGAATATCTTCGAATGGATTCTCATAGTTCACGCCAAATCCCCCCCCTAGATCGATATGGGAGAAATCAACGCCTACTGTGCGCAATGAGGAGGTGAATTGTTCCAGATAGTCAATGAGATCATAAAACGGTTGTGGTTGAACAATTTGCGAACCGATGTGGCAATGAATGCCATCAAACTCAATATGGGGATATGATTCTGCATGGGTAAGAATATGCCTTACCTTTTCTGGGCTCATCCCAAATTTATTCTGCTTTAATCCAGTTGAGATATGGGGATGTGTCTGAGGATCGATATCAGGGTTTAAACGGAGCAGGACCGCTGCTTTTTTGCCAGCTATTTTGGCCCGCGTTTCCAGCAACTCCAATTCGAAGCGACTTTCCACATTAAAATGGTCGATATCAAAATCCAGCGCTAGATCCAATTCTTCGATAGTCTTGCCTACACCAGCAAAATTGATCTCTGAGCCTTCAAATCCACAGTGCCGAGCCATCTTGAATTCGCCTTCAGAGACAATGTCTACTCCCATACCATAATATTTAAACAAGTTTAGGATGTAGGGATTGGAATTGGCTTTCATGGCGTAGGAAACCTTAAATCCGCGATCAATGAATATTTTTTTGAGCACCTCGGCATTGCGCCTGAGGATCTGTTCTGAATAAATGTACGCAGGAGTTCCGTATTTCTCAGCAACATCATGCAAATCAACTCCATCACAATGGAGCCGTTTGTTTATGTAGGTGTAAGCCATTCTACCAGCGAACGTTCAAATTGCGATTGGCATAGGTTTCATCGACCTTTCCAATAGGTGTAGAATGTGGTGCAGTGTGAACCAATTCAGGATTTGTTTCTATTTCTTCAGCGATTTGTTTCATTACTGAGATAAAGCGGTCCATAGTTTCCTTATTCTCACTCTCTGTCGGCTCAATCATGAGGGCTTCTTTCACAATGAGCGGGAAATACATGGTTGGTGAGTGGAATCCAAAATCAAGAAGACGCTTGGCGATATGGAGGGCATTAGTCCCCTTTTCCTTCTGTGTTTGTGCAGAAAGAACGAATTCGTGCATACAGGTTCTATCGTAGGCCAGCTCAAAAACATCTTTCAGTTTGTGCATCATGTAGTTGGCATTAGAAATCGCAATCTCTGAAATATTTCTTAGACCATCTGGACCCAGCATTCTGATATAGGTCCAGGCACGTAGTAAGATGCCAAAGTTTCCATAAAACCCATGAACTCGCCCAATACTATCTTCATAGCCATATTCTAAATGATATTTATCCTCATGTAATTCTACACGGGGTCTAGGCAGATAAGCTGCAAGTTTATCAGTAACACCAATAGGACCAGCTCCTGGACCACCGCCACCATGGGGTGTTGAGAATGTTTTGTGAAGATTCAGGTGGGTAATATCAAAGCCCAGGTCTGCAGGCCGGGTAATACCCAGGAGAGCATTCATATTGGCTCCATCCATGTACATGATACCATCAACACCATGAATGAGCTCAGATATCTTGCTAATGTTTTCCTCAAATAGTCCCAGAGTATTGGGGTTGGTCAGCATAAATCCGGCGACACGATCATTAATCTTGGACTCAAAATCTTCCAGATCTACCAAACCCTTTGAGTTACTTTTGATCTCAACGACCTTGTAACCTGCCATGGCAACAGAAGCTGGATTGGTACCGTGGGCCGCAGATGGAATGAGGATGATATCTTTGTCATTCCCCTTCAATTCATGATATTTCCGCATGAGCAATACACCCACCAGTTCACCCTGTGAACCAGCCGCAGGCTGGAGTGTAAAAGCGGTCATCCCTGTAATAGCGCACAGCTGCTGTTCTAATTCATGATAAACACCGAGTAAGCCCTGACTCAATTCCTCTGGTTGGTATGGATGCACTTCTGCCAGAGTGGAGGCTGTCCAGTCATTAATCTTGGGATTGTACTTCATTGTGCAAGATCCCAGGGGATACAAGTCCTTGTCCACATGATGATTCTTGGTTGAAATGCCTATATAATGGCGAACCAGTTCCGGTTCAGAGATTTCTGGAAGACGGGGAGATTCGGTCCTGAGATATTTTTCAGGAATCAGCTCACTTAAGACCTTTTCTGGAACATCCAGAGCCGGGATTGACGTAGCGACATGTCCTGAAGTAGATTTTTCAATGATTAATTGAGCCATTTTCATCCCAAGCGATCTCCTATCAATTCAAACACACCAGCAATTACTGAGTTTAGAGCAGCGGTATCCTTACCGCCAGCTGTGGCCATTTGTGGTTTTCCACCACCGCCACCACCCAACTTCTGGCCTAGTTCACGTACAATGTCTCCGGCCTTCAATTTATGTTGAGCAATCACATCATCAGAAACAACACAGACCACATAAGGCGATCCATCAATGACCGCTCCCAACACTCCCAAACCACTTTTCATCTGCCGAATGAGTTCTGAACCAAGATCCTTAAGTGCCTCTGTATCAGTCACTTCCACTATCTCACTTAATACATTTACTCCTCCGATGGACTGTGAATTTCCAAGAATGTCGGTAAGAATGGAAGCAGCCTGATCAAAGGACAAGGCCTTGACCTGTTTTTCCAATGCTTTCTTCTCATCCATCAAATGTTGAGTCTTTTCTCCTAAATCTCCAACATCTGAGGTGAGCAAATGACGCAGATGATTAATGGCAGATCTTTCCACCCGGGCATTTTCTTCGGCTATTTTTCCAGTTACCGCCTCAATTCTGCGGACTCCAGCGGCAATAGCAGCTTCTGATTCGATACGAAAATAACCGATATCCCCAGTGGCTTGTACATGGACACCACCACATAGCTCATGGCTGTATTCACCAAACTTGACAGTACGAACCTCGTCACCATATTTCTCACCAAAGAAGGCTAGAGCCCCTTCAGTCCTAGCTTCATCAAAACTCATATTGCGAATGCTGGCAGAGTTATTTTTTCTGATTTCAGCATTCACCAGACGTTCGGCTTCGTTGATTTCTTCTGTAGTCATTTTTTCAAAGTGGTTAAAGTCAAAGCGTAGATGCTTATCATCAACCAGAGAACCCGCTTGTTTGACATGGTCACCGAGAATTTTTCTCAGGGCAGCATTTAATAAATGGGTAGCGGAGTGATTTCGGATAATATCGCCACGTCGCTGGGAGTCAATGTCGGCGATCACAGAATCCGTATTGAAATCACCTGAAACCAGTTTGGTCTCATGGACTATGGAATCACCCTCACGGCGAGTGTCCAAAACCTCTAATTCCATATTTGCATTATAGATACGGCCTGTATCACCTACCTGACCACCGCTTTCTGCGTAGAAAGGTGTCTGAGTCAGGACGACATAAATTTCCTTATCGGACTTCATGACCTGGGCGATAGTGGTATCCAATTTTGGATGGGTATATCCCAGGAATTCTGAATGCTCACCAGCCATCACAATTGTCCAATCACTACCCTGGGTATGGGTTTGCTTGAGTTGCGTTGCTTGGCGCGCCTTGTCTCGTTGAGAACTCATCAACGCTTCGAAAGATTCGAGATCAACACTAAAGTCTTCTTCATCAGCCATGAGACTGGTTAGATCTACAGGAAAACCAAAGGTATCATAGAGCTTGAAGACATTCTCACCTGAAAGTGAGGTCTGACCTGCTGATTTTGCATCTTTTACCATGCTTGAGAAGATCTGCAATCCCCTTCCCAGTGTCTGGCTAAAAGAATCTTCCTCAGATTTAATCACTTTCTGAATATATGCGACCCGTTCGTTAAGTTCTGGATATGCCCCACCCATAACAGCGACTACAATGGGAACAAGTTTATAGAGGAATGCATCATTCATGCCCAAATTTCGTCCATAACGGGCCGCTCTACGTAATATGCGACGCAAGACATACCCTCGACCATCATTGGATGGTATCGCACCGTCAGAGATGGAAAATGTCAACATACGGGCATGGTCGGCAATAACACGATGAGCCATACCTTGTTCATCGCTTTCGTAAGCAATACCGGAGAGACTAGAGATTTCATCCAGAATGGGTGTAAATAGGTCTGTGTCGTAATTGCTATCTTTCCCCTGGAGGTAGGCAACCACACGCTCAAATCCTGCTCCCGTATCAACATGCTTATTTGGCAATTCTGTTAATTCCCCAGCCTGATCACGAAAATATTGAATAAAAACCAGATTCCACAGCTCCATGAAACGTGGACTATCTGTATTTACCCCTAATTCGGGATGAGAGCCATGAATGGAAGGGTCACCACCAACATCAACATGAATTTCAGAACAGGGACCGCAAGGACCGGTTTCTCCCATTTCCCAAAAATTGTCTTTGTTGCCAAAACGCAAAATGTGATCTCGAGGAATATCTGTAAGGGTTTCCCAAAGTTTGAAAGCCTCATCATCATCTTTATAAACCGTAGCGTACAGCTTGTCTTTAGGGATTCTCCAAACGTCTGTGAACAATTCCCAGGCCCATTGGATGGCCTCTGATTTGTAATAATCACCAAAACTCCAGTTTCCCAACATTTCAAAAAATGTATGGTGATAAGTGTCAAGACCCACTTCTTCAAGGTCATTGTGCTTACCACTGACCCGGATGCATTTTTGGGAATTTACGGCGCGGGAATGTTCTGCTGTTTCTGTCTCCAGAAAGATGCCTTTAAACTGATTCATTCCCGCATTGGTAAATAACAAGGTGGGATCATCAAAAGGAACCACACCTGCACTACGAACAAATTTATGATTTTTGTCCTGAAAGAACTGTATAAACTGATTACGAATTTCTTGTGATGTCATTGTGCCTCAATGAGTTAGCAATACTACTTAAATAATGGATAAATACTTAGCAAAGAACGCGTTATTATAGTTAGCA
>JABMQQ010000095.1 GCA_013202495.1 Fidelibacterota bacterium
AACAAGATTTAGTGGGGCGATTAGCTCTGGTGGTTAGAGTTCTTGCTTGACATGCAAGGAGTCACTGGTTCGAGTCCAGTATCGCCCACAGGATATGAAAGCGAATGGGAATATACAGATCACATACCCAGATGGCCGAACTGAAGAGTTGCCGTCCGGGATTCGTGCATTCGAAATTGCACAGGGGATAAGTCCACAATTCGAGAAACAACTCATTGCTGCTAACGTTAATGGCAATGTGGTAGATCTAGCCACTGCGATTACAGAAGATGCTTCAATAAACTTTCTCAAAAGAACTGATGCTGAAGCCCACGAAATTCTGCTTCACAGCACTTCCCACATCATGGCCCAGGCTGTTAAACGTCTTTATCCTGAAGTAAAGGTAACCATTGGTCCTTCCATCGAGAACGGATTCTATTACGATTTCGATATTGAAAAACCATTCACAGATGAGCAGCTCATAGCTATTGAAGCCGAAATGCAGAAAATCATTGATGAAGACCTGCCTGTCCACAGGTTGGAGCTCTCTCGAGATGAGGCCATTAAGCGGTTCGAAGCAATGAATGAAACCTACAAAGTGGAAATCATCTCTGAATTGCCAGAGGGTGAGATCATTTCAGTATATGAGCAGGGTGAGTTTATTGACCTTTGTCGCGGTCCTCATCTACCATCGACCAAAAGAGCCGGCGCATTCAAGCTTTTGAACGTAGCTGGAGCTTACTGGCGAGGTGATGAAAACAACCGTATGCTTTCTCGCATTTATGGTACAGCGTTTCCTGATAAAAAAGCACTCAAGAAGTACCTCAATCTGCTGGAAGAGGCCAAGAGGCGCGATCATCGTCGCCTTGGTAAAGAATTAGGCTGGTTCAGTTTTCATCAGGAATCACCAGCCAACGCCTTCTTCCATCCAAAAGGCACACAGATTTATAATGGAATTGTAGATTACATGCGTGAGAGTAATCTGCGCTATGGGTATGAAGAAGTTGGTACTCCTCTGATTCTTTCCGAGGAATTGTGGCATCGCAGTGGTCACTGGGATAACTATGGTGATAATATGTATTTCACCAAAGTTGACGATCGTGATTTTGCTGTGAAACCCATGAATTGTCCAGGTCACCTCTTAATTTTTGGTGATTCTGCCCATTCCTACCGAGAATTTCCCATCCGCATGGCAGAATTTGGTAGGGTGCATCGCCATGAACGTTCGGGTGTGACACACGGTTTATTTCGGGTTCGTACTTTTGTACAGGATGATGCACATATCTTCTGTACTGAAACGCAGATCCACGAAGAGGTCAGTCTGGTACTTGATCAAATTTTTGAGGCCTATCGTGCGTTTGGATTCGATGAGGTTCATGTTGAACTGTCCACCAAACCAGCCAAGGCTATTGGTTCTGCCGAAACCTGGACCAAGAGTGAAGCGATTTTGCAAAAAGTGCTGGAAGACAAAGAGATCGACTATACGTTGAATCCTGGTGATGGAGCCTTCTATGGTCCTAAAATTGACTTCCATATCAAGGATTCTCTGGGTCGAAGCTGGCAATGCGGCACCTGTCAGCTGGATTTCTCCATGCCAGAACGCTTTGAGTTGGAATACACAGGTGAGGATGGTGGTTCACATCGTCCGGTCATGCTCCACAGGGCAGTAGTAGGAAGCCTGGAACGTTTTATGGGTATCCTGGTTGAGAATTATGCAGCCCGCATGCCCGTGTGGTTGGCTCCTGTACAGGTTAAGGTCATTCCCATTGCAGATCGTCACGAAGAGTATGGCCAGGCAGTTGTTGATCAATTGAAAGCCGCTGGAATTCGGGTAGAAGCCAATTGGAGGAACGATAAAATTGGTCAGAAAATTCGACAAGCAGAGCTTGAAAAGGTTCCATATATGTTTATCCTTGGAGACCGAGAGGTTGAAGAGAACAAAATTAGTGTTCGTCGTCATGGTGTCGGTGATTTAGGCAGTCTTGACCTTGCAGAAGTGAGCGAACGAATTTTAGGTGAAATAAGGGAGAGAA
>JABMQQ010000096.1 GCA_013202495.1 Fidelibacterota bacterium
GCTGGGGATGCTCAAGAAGAGAGATTTCCAGTTCCAGAAAGAGGAAGACTGCTATATCTGCCCCCAAGGTGAAAAGCTGGCCTACAGTACAACCAACAGAACTGGTTATCATGAGTATAAGTCAAATCCGCAGGTCTGTGAGAACTGTTCGATGCTCAGTATTTGTACCCAAAGCCACAATCAGGTAAAAGTCATTGCCCGGCATGTGTGGGAGGGGTTCAAGGAAGATATTTACTCACATCGACTTGAAGATAAGGGTAAACGTATTTATGAGAGGCGTAAGGAGACGGTAGAGCGCTCCTTTGCTGATGCCAAGGAGCTGCATGGACATCGCTATGCCAAGTATCGTGGGATAAGCAAAGTACAGGAACAGAGCTTAATGGCGGCGATAGTACAGAATATCAAGAAGATGGCCATGATCCTGGGTAGTCAAGGAGTGAATGGATCCTTTTTACCCTCTTTACGCAACATTTTTAAGGTAATAGACGCACTCAGTGCCAAAATACGACGATTTATAATTCCACCGAAAACTATCACTACTTTTGCTTAAATATCACCCATAATAAAAAACCCAGCCAAAATGACTGGGTTTTTCAACGGTCTGAAGCCCCTGAATTCAGGGGCTTCTTTTGTGGAGGTATGTGTACGATAAGCGTATGTCTATATGGCAAAGGGCTCGAGATTTTCCTTCTCAATGTCCCTGAAGTACCGATAGGTTCCGTGTTTCAGTTCGTACGTGGCATCCTCGTCACAAACAACCATGGACTTTGGATGAAGCTGTAGCGCTGAGGAAGTCCACATATGGTTGACACCTTCCTCAATCATCTTGTATAGTGCTCTGGCTTTTGAGTGTCCGTTGACAATTAAAACGACCTCTTTGGAATCAGTAACCGTACCCACACCCACAGTCAAAGCCAGCTTTGGAACGGACTCAAGATCATTCCCAAAAAAACGGGAATTGGCAATGCGAGTGTCATAAGTTAATGTTTTAACACGAGTTCTAGAGTGAAGCGAAGAACCGGGTTCATTAAAGGCAATATGTCCGTCAGGACCAATGCCACCCAGGAAAAGACGAATGCCACCGACTGATTTTATCTTGGCCTCGAAGGCATCACACTCGGCAACCAGGTCATCTGCATTTCCGTCGAGAATATTGATATTTTCTTCAGGAATTCCGATGTGGTTGAAAAGATTTTGACGCATAAATGAATGATAGCTCTCTGGATGTCCCTCACGAATCTTGACATACTCATCCATGTTGAAAGTGATGACATTTTCAAACGACACTCCGCCTTCTTTTACCAGCTTAACAATTTCCTTATAAGTGCCAACTGGTGAAGATCCAGTAGGCAGTCCTAAGACATAAGGATTGTCTTTTGTGGGAGCAAAATCATTGATGCTTTTCGCAATATAATGTGCCGTCCACTTACTTAGTCGATCATAGTTAGTTTGAATAATAAGTCTCATTATTTCTCCGTATTATAAATTGTTAAAGATGGCGAGACTCTGGTCATAATTGCTTTCAACCGCTTGTCTCATTTCATCTAATTGCTTTTTAAATGAGTTGGATTTAAATTTTCCGCGAACTTCATAGAAGTCATCATCCTGATGCCCATCAATGCCAAAACCAGTTCTCACATTGCCTTCGAATTCCTTAGAGGCATCCATTTCCACCATGTTGAGCAACTTAGTGGAAGAATTTTTCCATTTTTCCAGGACGGTTAGCAGGTTTTCAGCGTTGAGGTTTTCAAATCCATAAACTTGTGGCATAGCATTTATGACCCAGGACCACTCATCCAGGTCATAAGTCCCATGAATCTTTTGCAGCTCGATTTGAAGTGTTAGTAGGTCACTTACCTCGCCAGTTTTTATCCCATCTAACAAGCCCTCGAGGCGGGATTGTGAGCACAATAAACCTGAGACGTCAACCCAGGGACTATCACCATCATCAGCGCCCTCAGGTTGACCCACAAGCTCACTCTTATCTTTAACGGAACCGGCGGTGAGCCGGGCGATCAGCGCGTCACCCAGATATTTCTCAAGCGCCAAACGATAGTAGCGACTACAGGTTTTGAGAAGCAGGCGCTTGATGAGAATCCCCTTATGGCTCACATATTCCTGACCCTTTTCAGCTCCAGCATACAGCTCCAGCAGAATGGATTGTCCCTTCATCATTTTTTGACCGGTATAGGGGGACAGAATCTCGAAATTAAGTTGATCCAGCTTGTCGGTATTCTTGCGACCATCACGAGTTGGCCATTTCAATCCATCACGCATGGTGCCAACCGTAAAAAAGTTCATTCCCGGTACCAGTGTGGATTGACCACCATCCTCGTTGACATAGGAGAAGGGGAAGTCTGAGCTGTCAAAATTTGCGTAGTGCTTGCCCATAATGGCTGAAAATGCACCAACTCGAGATGGCCACAGCAGGTAGGAGGAAGATCCTGTTTTGCCTCCACGCTCAATGATCCCCTGGTGCAGTGGTCCTAACTTGTACATATGGTTGGACTGGTTGGTACCGCTGCCGGCGTTGAAAAAGGAGAACATGCCAGCGATTAGTAGTGTAGAGCGATGATGGGTAACTGTATAGGGACCGGCAAAGATTGAGCAGACCTCACTATGGAAACCCTCTGAATTGCAGAACATAACAGAGTTTTCTGCTGAGAACTGTTTACCAATTTTGGAAGCCTCACCAATCAGGGTTGATGCGAGCAGGGCTCCATCCGATACATAAGCTCCCTTCTGAATGATGAAATTCTTGGCAATGACACCATCACCAACAAATGTGGAAGCCTCTGGGGAGGAAGCAATAGTACCTTCTTTCAGGTTCTGAATACCCCTCAGAATGGCGCCTTTGCCAATATTAACGTTTACTATATTTTGGCAGTGAAATAATTTTGCTCCCTCACCAATAGTGGCTCGATCAGAGATAACACTCCTGGCATACTTATCAGCTATCTCATCCAAAGCCTTGATCAAATCAGTATCATGTCGATACATGGTGGACAAATAAGCGGTCTGGGCGCTGGTCATCTCAGTGATTTTTAGCTCACGACCCCCACCTTCATTGAGGACTTCAATTGAATGACCATTTCCAAAACTGGTTTCCCCCTGGCAAACAATAGAGCCTGCGTTTTCTATCAATACATTGTTTTCAATTACCAGGTTGGAAAGCCATCCATTGATATTCGAAATATGGCAATTGTCACCGATGTGGACGTTGTGAAGATTGGCGTCAAATATTCCAGCATAGCGTCGAATGCCGTCTTTGGGTAAAAATTCACCCTCAAGACGTCCGATGCGGACCTGGCCTCGAAAAATGGTTCCTGCGATACGTGTTGGGTCAAAGCCCCTGGTCACTTTTACCTTTGACCAACTTCTTGACCAACATCCATTGCTTTTGAGAATCTTGATTGCTTCCGGCGTCAGGGCTAAATATTGTTCAGAATTCATATTATGATTTCCTATTTAGTGATCACAACTTTCAATTCATATTTATCACCCCGGTAAATACCCTCGAGGTATTCCACGGGTTGATTATTCATGGAAAACGTGGTCCCATGTAGATTTAAAACGGGGCTTCCTTTGGCAATTTCCAGGAGTTCTGCGAGTTCCTGATCGGCCAGACCAGGTTGGATAACATGGTCCGCTCGCGAAAGCCTGATATGTAAATCTTTTTCAATGTAGTTATAAATGGAAGCGTCATCTGCCATACGTGGATTCAGGAGACCCTGACCGATGTCCAGGGGTAAGAAAGAGGTTTCAATGGCAAAGGGTGTTTCTTCTACATAACGCACCCTGCGAATCCTGACCAGCGCCTGGCCAGGCTCTTTCCCCAGACCTGTGTAAGCCATACCAAAGGAGTCAAATGCCTCGACCATTTCAATATTGAGGACTCTGGAGTGATTCCGGTATCCCAGCTTGGCCATTTCAGAAGAAAACCCTTCCAGCTTGAGAAGCATTTGGGTATGGGAGGCAGCATTGACAAAGGTTCCTTCGCCCCGCCTGATGACAATATATCCTTCACGAATGAGCTCCTGGCTGGCCTGTCGTACTGTCATGCGGCTGATATTGTATTCGGTGGATAACTCATTCTCACTGGGAATTTGGTCGCCTGGTTGGAGCTTCCCAGAATTGATGAGCTCTTTTAAAATATCCCTGACCTGAATATAGAGCGGGATGTAACTGCTCTTATCCAAATGGGTATTATGTAGAAGCCTCTCGCTACTCATGGGATCAACCATCAGCGATAACCCGGTCAATAAAGCCAACAGCGTCCCCCACTGTTTTTACCCCCAGGGCGGCATCTTCATCCATCTCGATATCGAACTCTTCTTCAAAGGCAGCAACCAGTTCGATGGATTGCATGGAGTCCGCACCAAGATCCTCTACAAATCGTGAAGTTTCCTGGACACGTGAAGCTTCAACCTTTAACAGCTCAGCAGCTACATTCTTAATTCGATCTATGGTTGACATATTTTGTCTCCTGATTTATCAGTGTTTTTTGTAGTTAGTTTGAAAGTATCCCGGGCAATGGCCAGTTCTTCATTGGTTGGGATGATCATGACCCTGATTCTGGATGTAGGTCCTTGAATTTCACCTGGTACTCCAGCATGAACTTCATTTCTCATTTCGTCAATGACGATGCCTTGTTGATCCATATCAGATAGAATTCGGTGACGCATGGCAGCACCATTTTCACCGATACCTCCAGTAAAAACGATGGCATCAACCCGGTTTAGCACAGCCATATAAGCACCGATGTATTTTTTTATTCGATAGGCAAAAATATTAAGAGCCAACGCTGCTCTATCATCACCTCCATCGGCTTTCAATTCAAGATCACGGACATCGTTGGAGCTCCCAGAGACTCCAAGGAGACCAGACTGCTTGTTAAGCAGGGTGTCAAGACTATCTGTATCATAACCTTTACGATTGAGATAGAAAAGAATACCGGGGTCCAGATCACCACTGCGGGTTCCCATAACAAGACCTTCCAGTGGAGTGAGTCCCATGCTGGTATCAACGGAGTGACCATCTCTGATGGCTGCCACAGAAGATCCATTTCCCAGATGGCAGGTAATCAGATTAACAGAATATTTATGACTTCCCATCATCTGAGCCGCTTGTCGAGCTACATATTGGTGGGACATACCATGAAAACCATAGCGTCTGATCTGGTATTCAGAGTAAAACTTCTCCGGTAAGGCATAGCGGTAGGCCACCTCAGGAATACTGTGGTGAAATGCTGTATCAAAACAGGCAACCTGGGGAATGTCACCAAACATGAGTCGGGCTTGTTGTATCCCAGTCAGATTGGGAGGGTTATGGAGAGGAGCCAGCTCAAAAACAGCTTCAATGCCTTGCTCCAGTTCATCATCTATAGGCATGGATCCACCAAAACTTTCGCCGCCATGAACCACGCGATGCCCACAGGCATTGATTTCAGATAGAGAATTAATAGCGCCATTGTCAGGATTGAGAAGCATTTTTTTGATGACTATAAATCCAGCAGGGTAGTCAGAAATTTCCTGGTATTTTTTGGTCTTACCCCGAGGTGTTTTTAGTGAAGCATAGGCGTCCTCTGAGCCGACCCTTTCCAAGAGTCCCTCTGCCAGCAAGTCCTCCTGAGGCATGAGAAATAGTTTGAATTTTATGGAGGAACTGCCGCAATTAAAGACCAGAATTTTCATGTCGGGCTATCCTTTGGCCTGGACTGATGTGATGGCAGAAACGGCTATCAAATCATCGACACTGGCGCCTCGGCTCATATCATTCACAGGTTTTGCAAAACCCTGGAGGATAGGACCAATGGCCTTCGCGTTGGCCATATACTGGACCAGTTTATAGCCTATGTTTCCAGCATCGAGATCTGGGAATACCAATACATTGGCTTGTCCGGCAACGGAGCTTTTCTGCACCTTTTTTGAGGCAACACTGGGGATGATGGAAGCATCAAGCTGGAGTTCTCCATCCATATCGAATTCAGGATTAATTTTCCTGGCTATGGCTAAAGCCTCGATGACTTTATCTGCATCCTCATGCCCGGCTGAACCCCTGGTTGAAAATGAAAGAAAGGCGATTTTGGGATCTATCCCCAGGAGCGCTCTGGCATTTGTCCCAGAGGCAATGGCAATCTCAGCTAATTGTTGAGCACTGGGTTGAATGTTTACTGCTGAGTCAGCGAAGAGAAAGATTTTGTCCTGCTCACCTTGAAATTCAGGAATAATCATGATAAAGAAACTACTGGGAGTGGAGAGTCCTTCTTGAAATCCAACGGTAAGGGTTGCGGTTTGAATAACAATGCTGGTTGCAGTAGCTACACCAGCTACCATTCCGTCTGCATCACCCTGGTTTACCATCATTCCACCAAAGGACAAGGGTTTGCGCACTAGCTTTTTGGCTATGGCTTCTCTGAGATCACGATTGTCAGCATAAGCTTTGGCAAAGGTATCAAGACGAGCATCTGTTTTGCTATCGATGAGCTCGATTCCGCTAATTGCACAACCGTGTTCCTCGGCTACTTCCTGAATTTGTTCAGGGTTACCAACAAGAAGAGGGATGGCAATTCCCTGTTCTTTTATCTGTACCACGGCTTTTAGAATCCGTGGATCCGTCGCTTCAGGATAGACAATCCGAGCGGGATTCTCCTGTGCTCGGGCAATGAACTTATCAACAATATTCATAGATAAACCTCAATGATCAATTATTGAGAATAGGATAACATGTCTAGACAACCAAGACAAGACTTAGTTAGTAAACATTACAAACTAATGAAGGTCGTCTGGAGCGCTCTAAAGTCCTTGTTTATCACAGAATATTCTGTTAAAAAGTGCTTACAATTAAAATGCATTGAATCATGAAAATGAGTTGTCTGTTGAAAACGGAATTATTCAAATCTGAAGAGTTGATATGAAGCAAAATAACACCTCACCCATAGCCGCATTTTTTGATTTTGATGAAACCCTCTTGGCTGTTGATAGTGCTACTATAGGATTCAAGGTTCTCAAGGATCAAGGCTATCTTTCAAAGACATTCATCCTGAAATTGCTGCTCGGTGTACTCCTCAAAAAGCTTGGACTCGTTGATGAGCAATACATGGCGCGAACATTTCTGAGTTTTTACAAGGGTCGTGAGTTTCAACTCTTTGTAGACTCAGCCCAACCTTTTTATGAGGAGCATCTTGCACCTAATTTATCAGCTGAAGTGACCCAGAAATTACGCTGGCACCAGGAGCAGGGACATCAAACTGTACTGGTGACCGGCTCCATTGATTACTATCTCAAACCGGTGATGGAAGCTCTCAATATAGATCATTTACTATGTACTCACCTTGAAGTGGATGAGCATGGAATACTTACAGGGAGACCAAAGGGGCAGGTGTGTGTTGGAGAGGCGAAGGTGACGCTGGCAAACGATCTGGCGAAATACCACGGCATTGATTTTTCCCAATCCTATGCCTATGGGAATTCAGAGAATGATATACCTATATTGAAACATGTGGGTTACCCTGTTATTGTCAATCCCACTAGAGGATTGGCGCAGGTTGCTAAACGATACAACTGGGCAAGTCTTTAAATGGATATGTTGATCAGTCAATTGAGGATTGTTATCACCTATGTCTAAACTCTCAGATCAAATTCTCAACGAATTGTTAGAATTGGGTGATCCAGAACGAGCCAGCCATTCTCAGCGATTCTTTAAGACCGCTAAAGGGGAATATGGCGAAGGGGATGTCTTTCTTGGGATTAAGGTGCCACTCCAGCGGGCTCTAGCCAAAAGGTATAAACAAGCCACCCGGCAGGATGCACTTGATTTACTGCATTCCGAATATCACGAAGCCCGGCTCACCGCATTATTTCTACTGGTAAATCTATACAACCATGCCGATTCCACAGGAAAACATGAGATCTATGAGGCTTACCTCAGCCATGTTGTCTATATCAACAACTGGGATCTCGTGGATAGCTCTGCCCTGCAAATTGTGGGGCACTTTCTGTTCGATAAGGATCGGTCACATCTTGAGATGTTGGCCAGATCTGAAGATCTATGGGAGCGTAGAATTGCCATTATTGCCAGCTACTACTTTATCCGACAATATGATTTTCAGGATACCCTCAAACTCTCAGAGATCCTCCTCCACGACCAGGAAGACCTCATCCATAAAGCAGTGGGTTGGATGCTGAGAGAAGTAGGGAATAAAAGTCGACCCACTGAAGAGACATTCTTACAAAAGCACTATAAGACCATGCCGCGGATCATGCTGAGATACGCCATCGAAAAATTTCCTGAGGTGAAACGACAGGCCTACCTAAAAGGGGAGATATAGAAGTGAAGCAGAATTGGAATAGACAGCTATCATTCATGCTGGGAATTATTATTTCCATAAGTGGAAATGCATTTATTGATGAAGACAAACCCTGCGGCCACGCACAAGCCAGTCAGTTTCTCCGTGACATGCAGCCTACCTCGGAACAGCAGAAAATTGATATCAGCTATTATGGTTTGAACTTTGATATGGATATTGCCACAACCTCCATGGAAAAGGAATTTATGGTCAGCTTTGTGGTTCTGGATACCACCCTTGAAACCATTGAACTGGATTACTCAACTGACAATCTGGGTGTGGGAGAGATCACAGTAAATACCGCTATTATGGACGGAGATACTGTTTCCTTTACCCATAGCAGTGATATGCTCAGCATTCCTGCACCAGATAGTGTTGTGGTGGGACAACAGATCATCATCCATATCTTTTCAGATTGCGGTCCAGCTGGTAATCGCGATGATCAGGGCTTTAACTGGGATTATGAATTTGGACAACGGGCAATCTGGACAAATTCGCAACCCTATGATGCGAGAGATTGGTGGCCATCTGTGGATTTCCCCAGAGACAAACCTGATTCCATGGATATTGTCGTGACCATATCAGATTATATGACAGTTGCATCCAACGGTCGTCTCATATCTGAAATTGACAATGGTGATGGAACCAAAACCTGGCATTGGCATGTCGGGCACCCTATTGCCACCTACCTGGTCTCTCTTTCCATCTATGAATTTTTTGTGTGGGGTGATGAGTATATCGATGCCAATAATGATACACTCCCCATTATGTTTTATACCTATAGCCATCCTGATACTCCCGAACCATCATACATGACCACGAACTATAGCCTCCTTCCTGAGATGCTCACGCTTTATGCTGGACAATTCGGACCCTATCCATTTATGGATGAGAAATATGGCCATGCGGAGTGGGGGGAAAGCTATGGTATGGAACATCAGACCCTGACCTCTATGGGAGATCCAACAGAACGCAGGGTTGCCCACGAGTTGTGCCACATGTGGTATGGCGACATGATTACCTGCCACAGCTATCATCATATCTGGCTCAATGAAGGATTTGCCCGCTATGCAGAGGCTTTATGGTGGGAGCATAGATATGGTAATGTCGGTTATAAACAAAAAATGGAAGACTCTAAAAGACTTGATCGACAAACTGGTACCATCTATGTAGAAGATACAGAATCAGACAATATTTTTGACTGGTGGCTTTCTTACAATAAGGGAGCCTGGGTTTTACACATGCTACGGCATATGGTTGGAGATGAGACCTTTTTTGAGATACTTCAAGCCTATGCAAATGATCCTGAACTAAAATATGCCACGGCAACAACAGAACAATTTCAGATGGTGTGTGAAGAAGTCAGTGGCCTGGATTTAAATAATTTCTTTCAGCAATGGATCTATGGTCCCAGTTATCCGCGCTATCAGAATTATCGGGCTCAGACAGGTGAGGATCTTTTAGTCCAAGTCATTCAATCAGGCATCACTTTCGATATGCCAGTTGATTTTCGCATAGTAACCACGGGATCTGTGATCGATACAGTATTGCGAATCAACGAAGACTTCATGACCTTCAATTTTCAAATCCCACCAGGAGAAATAGTTACAAATCTGGTTATGGATCCTGATGACTGGATATTGAAAACCACTGAATACGTGGTTGGTATAGCGGAAAATGGACCTGAAAAGCCAGAAATATTCTCGCTTGAACCAAATTTCCCCAATCCCTTTAATCCGTCAACAACCATTCCTTACACATTGGATGAACACTCATCTGTTAGCATGAGTATTGTGGATATCCAGGGGCGTGAAGTGATTCACCTCCTCAATGCATCTCAAGCCAGCGGTCGATATCAGGTCACCTGGAATGGTCAGGATATGGATGGTAATTCCGTGGAAGCAGGTGTCTATCTGTGTCGTCTTGAGACGGAAACACGGACAGCTATCACAAAGTTACTCCTTGTGAGATAACTCCAAGATATGGAAAAAATTGAGCTCACCCCCATCGCCTTTGTCTCAAATGATCGCGATCATCTGGGAGATGATGAATGGGGTGACGTGGTCTCAGAAATTCGTCTCAGGGATGACCTTTCCAGTGAGCTGCTTAAAGGGCTTGAGACTTTCTCCCATGTCGAGATCATATTCGTTTTTCACCGAATTCCAGTCGATAAAAACATACCTGACTCTCGGCACCCCCGCAACAATCAGGATTGGCCCAAACTGGGCTTGTTGGCTCAGCGTTCTTCTTATCATCCCAATCCCATTGGACTGTGTACAGCAAAGATTTTAGGGATTAATGGTGGAGTCCTGACAGTCCAGGGCTTGGATGCTGTGGATGGCTCACCTGTTCTGGATATTAAACCCGTTTTCCGGGAATTCATACCCGAGAGGACAAAACAGCCCCAATGGGTCTCAGAACTTCTTAAAAACTATTGGAAAAAATCTTAGAAATCCTGAGACATTGAGGGCGATCAAAGTCAGCCCTAGAGACCAACTCCGAGGATAAAGCGCATCAAACGATCTGAGCTGGTATCACCAGCACCCGGAAACAGCAGTCCGATAGCAAACCACAAATCCTTTTTGCCGTGGGAGAGCGTGGGACCCCAGTAGAACTGATCAGCATTCCCCTTGGTTTCAAGGCCAAGCGTTAGCAGTGGGTGAGCCAGGTAACTCAAACCTGCTGTATATTCAAATTCTATCTCCGTTTCGTCATCGTCAAATTCAAATTCAAGAACAGGGTTGAGTGAAATGTTGAGCTTTTCAAAATCTCTAGCCAGAATGAGTTTGGTTTCCAGAGCGGAATGGTCAAAGGCTGTGTTATCCTTGTATTCTAAATAGATCAGGGGATCGAGCGGCCAGCGACCCTTTTCACCGAGCCTGAATCTCATTCTGAGCTTAAACCCATCATAGGCAATGGGTGAATTGTGGGCTTGTTTGAATTTTTGATAAATCCCCACATCAAAGCGATCATTCATACCGATTTCATATTCGTATTGTAAAGTGGTTGTGGCCTGTCTACCTGAATCTGTGTCGAGGTGCGAGAACTCCGTGTAGGATTCCAGCTCGGCTTCACCGCGATGCAGGGTTTGGTATTCATAGGTCCAGACATAGCGTCTTCCATCGGCCTGGAGGTTTAAGAGAGGGATCAGGGCGGCTAGAAGAAACAAAGATTTTATATTCATTTTAATCCTTTTGATATAATTGTTATTAACATGCATCAAGATATATGCGAATAAGTCTCAATTGCAAAACATTTATTCACAAAAATGCAGAATGGTTGACTGAAAAGCTGTGCTTTATATCTGGATGGTGCTGTTAAGCGATATGTTTATTGCTAGTGGGCGCTACACAAGTGCTCAACCCTGACCTGCTCACCAAAAATGAGCAACTGATCAGAGGATTGGAGCTTGTCATTCACATCTGGAATAATATCCTGCTCTTTGTTTCCCTCAGTACGTCGAATCAACAAAATATCAACGCCATAGGATTGGCGGACATTCAAGGAACGCAGTGACTGATTGACAAAAGCCGAAGGGGCATTGATACGAGCCAGAAAAAAACCAGGCATCACTTCGGATTTCTCATGATACTGCTTCTGAATAAACTTCATGGAACTGGCCATGGCTTTGGCTGACTCAGCATGAATCAATAATTCCTGATATTGGTGGACAATGGCGGTTCGAACAACCTCTCCCTGAAGTGACCGATTCTCATCAACCACCGGTAGGGCTTCCAGATCCATTTCGATCATTTTTCTCAAAACCTCATGGATAGGAGTCTGGTCAGTAATAACCTCGAACTTCCGGTTCATCATGTCTCTCACAGTGACATTGGCGGGGACTTCTTCATGATGATTCAAATATCTGCGCATGGCGGAATGGGTGATGATACCATTGAGTATTCCGGCCTCATCCTTCACATAAAAATTCAAGGCAGAACTGGTGGACATTTTTTCAAGAAGTTCCTGTAGAGTCATGCTGTCAGGAATTGTGTCGATGATCTTGCGCTTTAAATCCTTCACACTGATTTGATCAAGCACATTGATGTCCTTACCTGCAAAAATGTCAATACCTCGTCGCAGAAGCTTCAAGGTGTAAATATTGGAGCCATCCAGCAGTCGGGAAGAAATCACCATGGCGATGATACTGGTGATCATAAGGGGTAGGATGACAGTATACTCGGCTGTCATTTCGAAGATGATGAGCACAGCCATAACGGGTGCATGTGTTGTAGCCGCAACCATGGCCGCCATTCCCACCAGAGCATAAGCACCACTGCTGGCAGTAATCTCCGGGAAGAGGCCATGAATAATACTTCCCATGGCACCTCCCAGCATGGATCCAATAAATAGTGAAGGTGCAAAGACACCACCTGAGGCCCCAAAACCCATGGATAGACTTGTAGCAAAAATTTTAGCTAACACCAATCCTGCAGCAATCGTAAAGCCGATATTCCCGCTTAGGACAGATTCCATGGTTTCATAACCCACACCTAATATCTGGGGAAAATAGACCGCGACGCCTCCCAACAAGGCTCCTCCCAGTAAACCTTTCAAGGCAACAGGAGCTTTCCAGGCATCAAAAAGATCTTCTGATTTATAGAGGGTGCGTACAAACAGCCAGGCAACTACACCTGTAACAATACCGAGGACAATATAAAAGGCGATTTCCATTGGCGAGTGCAGTGTATAGGTCGGTGGTACAAAGGCAGGAAAATCACCATAAAGAGCCCGACTTATGACTGTCCCAAATACCGAAGCGATAATAATAGGACCGATAGCTGCTGCACTAAAATCACCCAGAATGACTTCAGAAGCGAAGATGGCCCCAGCAATAGGAGCATTAAAGGTCGCTGCAATTCCAGCGGCGGCTCCACAGCCAATAAATGTTTTCATTCTGCGAACGGAGACCTGAAAGAGCTGACCAATGGTTGAACCAAAAGCTGATCCAATCTGAACGATGGGACCTTCACGACCCACAGAAGCACCAGTCGCAATGGACATGGCAGAAGCAAACGCTTTGATCACAACCACACGCATGCGAATAAAACCATTTTGGGTAGCTACAGCATTCATGACTTCAGGAACCCCATGACCCTTTGCTTCAGGAGCAAATCGTTGCACAAACCAGGCTACCGAGGCTCCACCTGCAGCCGGGATACCAATTTTCAGATAGATCGGTGCATCCATGACAACATGAATCAAGGCACCCTCTCCCCACAGGGAATGGCGAAAAAAGTCGATGAGGGTTCTGAACCCTGCCGAAATCACACCAGCAAAAACGCCAATAAGCATGGCGACAATGATCACAAACAGTTGGTCAAATGATTTTATTTTAAAAAGGGCGTTTTGGAGGAGGACGTATCTGGCCCGTCGATGACTCAGACGTTTGCGAAGTTTTCCGATGCGTTCTGTGTTGAGAGTGGCGGACATGGATGTAAAAATTCCCTTTCTATAAACTCAACAATTTCGGGTCATGCTAATTAAACCATGAGTCTGCCCATTACAAGGATTGGTCTATTAAAAAATTTGGAATATGCCTATTTGATGGAGTGAATGTCGATTGTACTTCACGAGTATGATATTGTCACTATCTTTTAGCAGCTCTTGGAGGTGTTTATGAAAGCAATGCTTCTCGTATTTTTATTTTTTCTCTCGTCAAGTGATTTAATAGCTCAACAGTTGGACACACTAAAGAATCAATCCTCCTACAAAAGGGCCTGGGATGCTGCCAACGCGAATGGCAAAATAAGCAGCGAAGAACGGGTTCTTCTTGATATTATGGTTGAATCACTACTTCTGTCCACAGACAGCAGCAAGGTGTGGGAACAAAGTTGGACACCACTTTTTAATAATCCCCTCGATCAATCAGGGCGTTGGCCTCTGGTGCTACAGAATATTGCTATCGGCTCAGGATTGTACGGATGGGGTATTCCGTATGTACTCCATGCAGAAGATGGTCGTTGGTTTGTAGGTGGCGTGATGGTTTCATCGGGGGGCGCCTTTTATCTGACCTACAAATATACCAAGGACATGGAAATGACCCATGCTCGCACCCAGATGATGCGTTATGGATCTTTGCTGGGCCTACGTTATGGATCAGGTCTAAATCAATTATTTGAACTGGATGAAGGTGATGAAGAAGACAGAGAGACCCTCTGGGCGTGGATGCTTATGGCCTCGCTTCCAGCGGGTCATTATGGGGGAGAAATACTCTTCGATCAATATGAACCCACCAACGGTCAGGCCTGGGTGTGGACCATGTGGACAGGTGTGGCAGGAGTGACTTCACGATTGATATACAATGCTATCAGTGAAGAACCCACCTATGAATATGAAGCGGATGAAAACAGATATGATACCTGGTATAAAGGTCGGACACTCACTGAACTTGTTGCCTATCCCCTGGGTGCCATATATGGGTATAAACTGACGAAGGAGAAGCAATATAGTTTTGGAGATGCCCTCATGCTGATGCAGGGCTGGGGCTATGGCTACTATAATACGATGTTGGTCCAATCCATTCTCTTTGATGAAGGAGATGATGAAACCTTTTTTATGGTGGCAGGTTTGGGTGCAATTGGAAGTGCCTTCCTCTATGATCACTACATCCAAAATGATGACTTCACCTTTGGGCAATCAACTCTCATGTTGCTGGGTTCAGCCTCAGGAACTTTTTTTGGGTTTGGAACAGCAATCCTTTTAGATGTGACGGATAAGGAACCGATGTTGTCCATGGCTCTTGCTGGTTATGGCGCAGGTACCTGGTTTACCCGAAAAATATTAGAAGTCAAACCAGATGGAAGCCTGGCGCAGACCGAGTCTACTCGAATCTCATTGTTACCAACTGTGATACCGTCACTTGGATCCGATGAGAAAGTTACACTTATTCCAGGTATAGGTCTGAACATCACTTTCAAATAGATATTCCCATATATAGGTGCACAGGATCATCCTAAATTGAGGGATGTTAAACCCCCAACCCTATACCAATAAACCACGTGCCATCATCCATCTGGATCTCGATGCCTTCTTCTGCTCTGTTGAGGTTCTGAGAGATCCTTCTCTTGAGGGAAAGCCTGTTGTAGTCGGGGGACGAAGTGAAAACAGGGGAGTCGTAGCAGCAGCATCTTACCCAGCCAGGAAATATGGCATCCATTCCGCCATGCCCATGATTGAAGCCAGCCGCAGGTGTAAAGATCTCGTGGTAATTTCATCCCAGCATGGTCTATATCGCATGTATTCAAAAGTAATCATGGGTATCCTGAGAGCAGAATCTCCTATCATCCAGCAGGTCAGTATTGATGAGGCTTATCTGGATTTAAGTGACGAGGTCAATCAATGGATTGAAGTCACCGACATAGCCCGTAAGATCCAGTTGAGAATCTCCAGAGACATCGGTTTATCAGCTTCAGTAGGCGTTGCGACCAATAAGATGATTGCCAAAATTGCCTCTGATTTTCAAAAACCAAACGGCCTCACAGTAGTTCCACCTGGCACTGAAATCGACTTTTTAGGTCCCCTGCCTGTGAAGAAAATCCCCGGTATTGGTCCAAAAGCCAATGAACGTCTCGCTAAGTATGGCATATATACCATTGCAGATATGTCAGTCATCAAGGAAGATGTCCTGAAGCAGAGATTCGGTAAATTGGGTGAAGCTATGAGTCGCTGGTCAAAGGGAATCGATGATCGGCCCGTCCATGAGGATCATGAAACCAAGTCCATCAGCACAGAAAGAACTTTTTCTAAAAATATTGAAGATCAAACCGAACTGCTGGAGATTGTAGAAAAGCTGAGTTTCAAAGTGGGTGAGCAGCTCAAAAAGAAAAAATTTATGGCAGCCACCATCACACTTAAGTTGCGTTATGCTGATTTCACAACCTTTACCCGCCAGCATACCGTTATGGAACCACTGGATGATGGTCTTGAGATTTACAGAATTGCCAGAAAATTATTGGTAAAGAATTGGATGCCCGGCGAGCCCGTGCGTCTCTTGGGTGTAGGTGGATCACACTTTAGTGAACCACATGGACAATTGTCGTTGGGTTTGGATGTATAATTCCAAGCGCGGATTCGAATCCGCGCCTGTAAGGATTAATTCAAACTTGTGAATATCTAAAACACTCCTCAAGGTGATCATTCACCATACCCACAGCTTGCATGTGAGCATAAACCACAGTTGTCCCCATAAATTTGAATCCACGCATCTTTAAATCTTTAGCGATGGTATTGGATAGCTCCGTACTGGCAGGAATATCATCTAGAATCTTGAAATGATTGACAAGTGGCTTCCCATTTGAGAACCCCCAGAAATACTTGCAGAAGCTCCCGAATTCTTCAATTACTTCAAGATAGCGTTGGGCATTATTGATGGCGGCTCTGATTTTAAGCTGATTCCTGACTATCCCTTTATCCTGGAGTAGCTCCTGAACCTTGTCTTCACTGAACAGAGCTACTCGGTTAAAATCGAAATTAGCAAAGGCTTTGCGAAAATTATCCCGTTTATTGAGTACGATCTCCCAACTGAGACCTGCCTGAAATGATTCCAATACGAGAAACTCAAACATTTTTTGATCATCCAGAACAGGAACACCCCATTCCTCATCATGATAATTAACATAGGTTGGTTTATTGAGGGGCACCCAGCCACAACGGATTTTATCAGACATTATATATATCTCCTTGCCAATTGATTAAAACGCAGTCATTGGTTTACAAATAGGTTATACCCTAAAATTTATCCATTAGAGTTAAAAATATCCCCATTAGGGGGAAAGATGAGCATGCTTAGGGTGAAGTCAGAGTCAATTTGCTCCGTTTTTGCTCATAGCCCCCAAGATCACCTCAGGTCTGATTGGTAGATGTTTAATTCGAACCCCTACTGCATTATAGACAGCATTTGTGACAGCTGGTGCTGGCGCATTAATTGGAATTTCAGCTACTGCTTTTGCCCCATAAGGACCTGTAGGTTCATGAGAATCGGCGAAACGGACAACCAGCTCAGGCATGTCCCTGGCAGTGTAGATGTGATAGCTGTTAAAATCCAGATTGATGGGACGGCCCTTATCATCGAAGGGCATAAATTCTGAAAGTGTCATTCCTAAGGCTTGAGGAATACCACCCTCTATTTGACCCTCAGCCATCCTGGGATTGATAATCTGACCAGCATCTGTCACAGATACAATTTTGATAACTCGCACAGTTCCAGTCAGCGTATCCACTTCCACCTCTGCAAAGGTTGCATTAAAAGGTGGGGGAGAATCATAGCTCATGTGGGAAGCTGTGCCCATGATTTGCTTTTGCTCATCCGTATAAAAACTTTTTGTGCAGATATCTTCGAATGATATTTGCTTCCCATCCCCACCTACTACAAATGTGCCCTCAATTTCTGCCTTATCATTGTCAAGCAGGAGTCTTCCCTGTTCCAGAATCATTGCTTTACAATTTTCGGCGGCTTTTTTAACGGCTGACCCTGATATATATGTGGTACTTGATGCATAGGCACCGGTATCAAAGGGAGTCATATCAGTATCAGAGGAATAGACAATAATTTTATCAACTGAAACACCCAAAACCTCTGCTGCTATTTGAGCCAGAGCTGTATCAGAACCCGTCCCCAGATCCGTAGCACCAACTTGAAGATTAAAGCTGGCATCTTCATTCATCTTGATAAAGGCTGCACCCATATCAATTCCAGGTATACCTGAGCCCTGTCCAGCAACTGCAACGCCAACACCTCTTCGGTAACGGCCGATTTGCTTTTCAGATCTGAGTTGCTCCCAGCCACTAAGCTCTCGTCCCTGTTTCAGACAGGCCGCCACTTCTGTACTGTAGAGAACCATGGGGAAACCTTCACGCCCCTCACCCAAAATCTTGGCTATGGGGATATCATCACCGACCTTGAAAATGTTTTTAAGACGTAGCTCAATCGGGTCAATATTCATTGCATTGGCGGCCTCATCCATGAGACTTTCCAGAGGGAAGAATGCCTGGGGAGCTCCATATCCACGGTAGGCGCCACCAATAGGGAGGTTTGTATAAACACCGTCTCCATTTACGCGGATGCTGGGTGCTTTATACATACTCAATGCTTTTTGTGCTGTAACTGACATGACTGTGAGGGCATGAGGACCATAGGCACCACAGTTTTCAAGAATGTTCAAATCAATAGCGGTCAAAATTTGATTCTTATCAAATCCCAGCCGGAACGTCACCAACTCAGGATGTCGTAGTCGAGCGGCAAAAAGTTCTTCGGTTCTGGTGTATTCAATGCGAGCCGGTCTGCCTGTTTTCAAGGTAACAGCAGCCACTAATTCTTCATTGAGGATTTCCTGCTTCCCACCAAATCCACCTCCGATGCGAGGTTTAATTACTCGGATCTTACTGACAGGAATGTCCATTACTTCGGCTACAATGCGTCGCACATGAAATGGCACCTGGGTGGAAGTTCTGATAACCAGACGGTTATTTTCATCCAACCAGGTCAATGAAATATGAGGTTCGATGGATGCCATTTGAACAAAGGGAGTGCTGTAGGTGCCCTCGAAAACAAACTTTGATGACTCCAAAGTTTTAATGATATCTCCAATCTCGGCATCCAGATGAGCAGCCACATTGTGGGCTGCATCATGTATACCACTTTTACCCGATTCTGAGTGCAAGGAAATATTCGATGTCATGGCTTCTTCTACATCAAAAATGGTTGGCAGCTCATCATATTCCACTTCGATAAGACCCAAAGCCTCTTCAGCGATTTCAAGCGTTTCCGCAGCAACAAAAGCAACACGATCACCTACAAAACGTACAGTTGAATCCAGGATTCGCATATCTCGAGGACCCGGCTCAGGATATCCCTGGCCTGCTGTCGTATAGTAATGTGTCTTAAAGTCTTTATGGGTGAAGACTGCCTCAACACCCTCCAGAGCTTGTGCTCTGGAAACATCAATGCTAAGAATCTTTGCGTGGGCTACCGGGCTATGGAGAATTTTTACATGAAGTACATTGTTCAATTTGATATCATCTGCGAATACTGCATTTCCCCTGACCAGAGCTTCACCATCTACCCGTTGAGTGTCTTGACCAATCACTTTCATGAGTCACCTCCAGTACTACTGGATTTTTGGAGGGTAGCAAGTGCAGCCTTCACCGGTTTCACATAGCCAGTACAACGACATAGGTTTCCATTCAGGGCATCACGGACATTGGTTTCTTTTATCTCACTACCTTCACGATCCAGAGCTTCCAGTGAGAGGATCATTCCAGGCGTGCAGAAACCACATTGCACTGCGCCCTCATGCAGAAAGTCCTTTTGAAGTGGATGGAGTTCCTCATGTGTAGAAAAACTTTCAAGGGTCTCTATTTTTCGTCCATTCACCGTATGCATGAGGATCAGACAGGCATTTACGCTTCTACTGTCCAGGAGAACCGTGCAGGCACCACATTCCCCATGATCACAACCGTGTTTTACGCTATGAATTTCGTCACTCCTTAGATATTCCAGAAGTGTGCTTCCAGGTAATGAGTTTGCCTGGACAAGATGGCCATTTAGCTCGAATTGTATAGTCATTTTGCCACCGCCATTTCCTGGAGCAATGAAGAAACCAGATGACGTTTGTAGGCTGGAGTCCCTAAATGGTCATTACTAAAACTTGCTTCCACCTCATCCATAAATTTTCGGACGTCAGCCTCCGCAGGTTCAGGCTTGGTTTGAAAGAACATGATTTTAGAGATCTTGCCACCAACACAGACTGAAATAATATCCTGCATCTCATTGTAGCCAACAATGACATAAGCTGGTGCTGAATCGAG
The DNA here is from genome assembly GCA_013202495.1 of Fidelibacterota bacterium. Lineage (GTDB taxonomy): Bacteria > Fidelibacterota > UBA8477 > UBA8477 > JABMPR01 > JABMPR01. Next base: position 20,156 of record JABMQQ010000096.1, read on the forward strand.
CAGAGCAACACGCTCCAGCTTCACATGATGAGTTGGGATGATTACTTTAACGATGATGCCATTGCCGTACCAGTCAGATACTTCGATTGGGGTTTCAGCGTGACTTAGGAGTAATTTTGCCTTAGCAGCGAATAAAAAGACCAAAAGGTCAGAATCCAGTCTCATTCTGGCAATTTCACCACCGATGGTCCGCTGGTTACGAATGTTTTTAGAAGGACAAGCTGAAAGAACGGCGCCATTGAGTCGCGCATCATCAAAATTGACAATTTCCTGAAGTGTACAACCTGCATCAACGTGAATTTCATCTCCATGCATTTTGATCTCATCACTTAACAAATGGTTGATATCAAGGAGAGTGTGTACACCAGCGTCTTTTAGTGAAACGAGATAAGTTCCGCCGGCAAAAAGGACTGAGCCCGATTCTTTGAGCAATACAGAAGCTTCACTCAGTGTGTCAGGTTTAATTATTTGTTCAATTGAAGACCACATGCTTGACCTATTTATTGATTGGTTGAGAATTCGATTTTAGTTCGCTTGTTTGCCAGTTGAAGCATATCAGCAGCGATCCTATTGTGTTTAGAGACCAGGTTTGTTTCATCTACCTTAGAGTCACCACCTCTAATGATTATCTTCCCCTGAACAATCAGATAATCCACTGGACGTTGGCGGGTAGTAAAGATAAGGGAGGCAATGGGATCAGATAGACTGCCGGCCTGAGCTAAATTATTCATCTCAAACAGAGCCAGATCTGCTTGCTTGCCCATACTGAGTTGTCCGATATCATGGCGACCCAGAGCCGCAGCCCCGCCTCTGGTTGCCATGCTTAGGACGTCCCTGGCGGTGAGCCAGTAATCTTGCTCCCTTAATCGGGAGATGAGCATAGCATTACGCATTTCTAGGAGCATATCCCCAGAATCATTGGAGGCACTACCGTCAACACCCAGACTTACATTGACTCCTGCCTCAAGAAGTTCATGAATTCTGGCGATCCCAGATCCCAGTCGCATGTTGGAGGATGGGCAATGAGAAATACCAACCTGATTTTCACCCATAACCTTGATTTCATTATCGTTCAAATGCACAGAATGTGCATACCAGGCGTTTGAGGTAAGCCAATTCAACTCCTGCATGAGACCGACTGGTCTCAATCCAAAGCTCTCCAGACAAAAAGCTTCTTCATCCAGTGTTTCAGCAAGATGTGTATGAATTTGAAGACCGTTATCCTTGGCAAAAGCAGCAGTTTGCTTCATCAATTCTGTTGTCACAGAAAAAGGAGAGCAGGGCGCGAGAGAAATGCGGATCATGGCTCCATCTGAGTCCTCATGATATTTTGCTAGTAATCTTTCTGTATCTTTTTGAATGGTGTCTTCTGTCTGCACCACATCATCAGGGGGTAAGCCGCCTCGGGATTTACCAAGGGACATGGAGCCCCGTGTAGGTTGAAAGCGAATACCCAGTGATTTCGCTGCCTCGATTTCTGTGTCAATCAATTCGGGACTGGCCTTGGATGGAAATAAATATAAATGATCAGAGCTGGTGGTCACACCCGTTTTCATCAGTTCTAGTAGCCCGGTTTGGGTGCTCACTGCAACAGCCTCTGTGGTGAGTTCTCGCCAAACTTCATAATGATTTGTCAACCAGGAGAAAAGCGGTTGATCTTGCATTAAAGGAATGTTTCGAGTCAGGGTTTGATAAAGGTGGTGGTGGGTGTTGATGAATCCTGGTGTAATCACCATTCCAGTGGCATCGATGGTTTTCTCAGCGTAAAGGTCTATCGATTCAGGTCCCAATGATTTTATCACACCATTTTCGATGAAAATATGTCCACCAGAAAATTCTTCTAGAGAATCATTCATGGTGGCAACAGCGAGAGGGTTTTTAATAAGGATTCTACTCATTTGATTTGGTACTTTGTGAAAGTGAAATTTGAATGTATATATTGAACATAATAATAGACACAAATTGCACAAATAACACACGAATTAGCACGAATACATCTTGAGGTTTTATCAAGTGAAAGTCAGTTGACCACACGATGACTCTCCAGCTTCTTTGGAGCAAAATTTAGTATTATTGCTAGTTTCAAACCAGTCCCTTTAAGATAGTTTAGCGCCTGTGCTTTATGGGCAGAACTAATTCTTTCAGCCACTTTCAATTCTAAAATGATTTTATCATCAACAAGCAGATCAGCGTAAGACTGTCCAACAATTTCACCTTCAAATCGGACTGTAATGGGGTGTTGAGTCTTTACTTGTATTCCATTATTTCGAAATAGGATACGAAGCGCGTTTTCGTTTACCTTTTCTAGAAAACCATACCCCAATTGTTTATGTACTTCCATAGCTAAACCCACAATTTGAAATGATAAATCTTTATATATAATTTCTGTCATCTGCCTGTTCGGTTCTACTTAAATAAGAAACATTTTCGTGATCATTGGTGTTCATTCGTGAGATTTGTGTCTAAGTAGTAATGGATGATCTTTAAGGTTTTCATAACAATAGACACGAATCACACTAATAATACACAATTAGCACGAATACTTCTTTAGTTCTTACTCGGATTCCATTTTTGCGCGATAGGATACGATTTGCATTTTCGTTGACCTTTTCTAGGAATCCATATCCCAGTTGTTTATGAACTTCCATTGCCAAACCCACAATTTGAAATGATAAATCCTTATAAATAATCTCATTCTTTCGTTTATCTGATTCGTTAAAACATAATAAAAAATTTAGTGACTGTTCGTGGTCATTTGTGCAATTCGTGTCTAACTACAACCAATGCTTAAAGCGATGATAGCTCTTTCATTTTTATTCTCTAGAAATTGGGTTGCGTTGATTTTAAACCGTAGGAATAGTATCAAATAAATTTACCCCCTTTACAAGCCAAATTTTCAGTTTCAAATTTCAGGTCATCCATAATATTTCTGCCATCTGCCATCTGCCATCTGCCATCTGCCGTTAGATTCTTTTTATACAATAAACATTTTCGTGAACATTAGTGTTCATTCGTGAGATTCGTGTCTAATTAATAACGGGTTTTCTTTCAAATTTTCATATAAAACAATCATTTCAAGTGCATCTCGAGTACTCATCTTCACCTCTTGATGCTTCAGATTAAATGAGACAATAGCTTTGGAGCCAGCATCGAATGACACTTGTCCCTGAGTAGAATGGAATAAATACACATCATCCTTGTAGGATAACTCATACTCTTGGTCTTCATGCTTAAAGCGGATACCTTTTTCATGGATCAAATAGCCTGAACTGGAATCATTGAAACTTTGTTCAGACACGTGTAATCGCGGTTTATCAAGATATGGATCCCCAGCAGTTGGGCAAAAGGTGGTGCAATTGCCGCATTCATTGCAGAAATCACCAATGTTCAGGACCTGTGGCTCCTGCTTGAGCTCAAGGACCCCAGTAGCTCTAGTGATTTGCTTCTCATTCAGGACTTCTATTTCCTGGACATCGTATTTCACGGGTTTCACCATGTAGGTGAGGTTGGCTAAATTTGGACAGACTCCCACGCAAACACTACAATAGTCATCGCACAACAAACAACGGCTGGCTTCGTCTATGGCTTCTTCCCGGGTGAGGGTGCGATGGACTGGAGGAAACTCCTGGGAGTCGTCTGGTTCAGCCAGTGGAGGATTCATTCCATACTCACGACTGCCAGCTTTCACTTTTAGATCATCTATGGATATGACGCGCGGCACGTTTCTTATGGGCATCGTGGGAATTTTAATGTTCTGCAGAATGTGACGGGCGGCGTTTTGCCCATCTCCAATGGCGTTGATGACGCTGGAGGCACCCCGCACGGCATCGCCGCCGGCATATACATGGGGAAGGGTAGTTTTGCAGGTTCCATAATCCATCTGAAGATCATCCTCGCCAATAAAATCAACACTAATGGCCTGTCCAATAGCCGGAATCACAGTATCCACAGGAAATTTTAGGAACTCACCATCCAGAGGTACTGGTCGGCGGCGACCACTGGCATCAGGCTCACCCAGCTCCATTTTCTGACAGTGAATCTGTTTTACTCGGCCATTTCCTTCAAAACTTAATGGTGCGATGAGCTCATGGAAGGTGATGCCTTCTGCCAGCGCAGCTTCGATTTCATCAATATCGGCTGGCATTTCAGACATGGTTCGCCGATAGATGACACTGACGATAGCTGACTCACCTGCCAGTCGAAGCGACGTGCGGGCGGCATCCATAGCCGTGTTTCCACCCCCTATGATAGCAATGTTTTGACCCAGGTCGGGACGAGCTCCCAACCGCACTTCAGCGAGAAATTCAAGAGGATTCAGAACTCCAGAAAGGGACTCACCTTCAACTCCAAGTGTCAAGGCACGTTGAGCGCCAACGCCAATGAAGACATCATCACTTGACTCTTGAATTTGATTATAAAGTTCAGGACCCACCGGGCTATCAAAATGAAAATTGACCCCAAGATTTTTCAGAACCTCAATATCAAGATTAATGGTTTCATCACTTAGTCTAAACTCTGGGATGGCACCTGAGACCATGCCTCCCACAAATGATTTGCTCTCGTAGACTTCAACCTTGATGCCCTGTTTAGCTAAAAAATAGGCACAGGATAATCCAGCTGGACCTGCACCAATTACAGCAACATTGTGATCTTTGCTTGCGATTTCAGGGCTCTGTTCCTTTGCGATTTCCTGTTCAGTCACAAAACGTTTGATCTCACGGATCAACAGGGGTGAATCATAATTATTTCGAGTGCATTTCAATTGACACAAATGGTCACAGACATGACCTGTTACCCCAGGTAGGGGATTGGTATCTTGAATGGCTTCAAATGCTTTGCCAAAATCGCCCTGTGAAGTATGGTAGAGATATTCAGGGATGTTTTGGTCAGCGGCACAGGCATCAACGCATGGGGCCGAAATACAATCAAATGCTCCCAGATGACGTTTGGTTTTTATTGAATCAAAATGGTGACTATGCTTATGATAATGGGGGTTGAGAATAGTTTTTTCTGCGTACTGAATCAAAGTGTTTAACCCAGCATTATCCATATCCAGAGAGGGTTTTTCATTTCCAACGATGAATTGTTCCAGGCTAGTCGCCTCAACTTTTTGCATGGCCTGTTTCAAGTTCACCAGATACTGTCCCAGTCTCGTATATCCCCCTGGTTTCAATACATCGGTGCAGGTGGTAACTGGACGAAGATTGCATGCCAGAATATCAGCCACATTGAAAGCGTCTGCCCCTGCAGAAAAAGAAAGATCTAATTTTCCATCGAAGTCTTTTTGCAGTTTTGCGGCGAGATTGATACTGATGGGGTGAAGCGCGCGGCCACTGAGATACATCATGGTTTCATTTTCAGGAAAAACTGGTCGGTGGTTTTGAACTTCCAGGGTATTGGTCAATTTTAGACCAAATTCCACACCGGCTTCATCAGCATGAGTTTGGAGATTGCCAATGAGATTTAAGGCATCAGGATATTTTAAATCGTGGTCAAAAGCCTCGTCTGGTACTACTGAAGCTTCATAGCCCAGATCGTGGTTTAATATCTGTCGAAGTTGCTCTGGACCCAGCAAAGTGGGGTTCAATTTTACAGCAGTATGATAATTGCGTTCTTTGATGAGATAGGTAGCTATACGCTCAATTTCATCTGGGGGACATCCGTGCATGGTGGAAAGGGTAATATTATCCGTCATGCGCGAAGGAATATCCAGGTTTTTAATGTTGGGATAAATGGATTCGATGAGATCCAATTTTTCATTGAGTAAATCCTGACTATTTTCCATGCGATCCATGAATTGCTGGACATTTGGTTTCATAATCCCATCAAGGTCATACCCCACACTCATGTTAAAAATCACACCAGCGCCCTGATCAGATTGGCAACCGAAATGATCCTTCAA
>JABMQQ010000097.1 GCA_013202495.1 Fidelibacterota bacterium
GTATATCCCTGAGCCCCTTTTTAGCTTTCATATAAGCGACCAGATCCAACCCATCTTCATCGCCTTCTAATGAAAGATCAAGTATAATCAGATCCACCTTGTATTCGCGCAACTGCTTCTTTGCTTCCGTTACTGACACAGCATAGGGCGTTTCATATTTACCTTTTAGGATTACCTCAAGCGCTTTGCGATTAGATTTGTCATCCTCAACCAGTAGTACTACCGGTTTTATTTTACTTGTACTTTTTACAGTTTGGGTATCAGCTATGATTGCTTTGATATCAGATTCCCCAATTAAGTTGTCTGCTGGTGTGAAGGTCAATCTGAATGTAGTCCCTTTACCCTGTTTACTTTCTACTTCTATTGGGATCTCATTCATATCCAAACAGCTTTTTGCAATAGATAATCCCAGTCCCAAACCCTGGTAATTCTTTGTGTATCCAGTACTTTCTTGTGAAAAAGTATCATACATATTTTCGAGGTAATCTGGACTAATTCCTATTCCTGAATCACTAATTGTTATAACATATTTACCATTCTGCTCATTTAACTTAAGACTAACCATGCCTTCTACAGTGTACTTGATTGCATTATCCACCAGATTTGATAATGCTTTTACTGTTGAGTGCTCGTCAATGTCTACAGTGCCATCACTGATTTGGTTATCAAAATTGAATTTCAATTCCTTGGCAGCTGCTACCGGTTCAAATTCTTTGAATATCAACTCTGCTGCACTTGCTAATCGAATTACTTGGGGATTGTAGGGTACTGTACCTGCTTCAATTTGAGATATATCAAGAATATCATGTACTGTATGTATCAATCGCTTTCCGCCATTTTGGATTATTTGAAAATACTCACGTTCTTCTTCATCAATCCGATCTTTGAACATCTCTTCGATAATCTCTGAGAAACCCAGGATAGAGTTCAGCGGTGTGCGGATCTCATGGGACATGTTGGCTAAAAACAAATCTTTAACTTTATTTGCATCTCTTGCTTCTTGCAAAGCTCTCACGCGATCGTCCTCCACCTGTTTGCGTTTTGTAATGTCTTCAACGATACCATCAAAAAAAATTATTCTGCCATTATCATCTCTTACAACAGCGCTTGATACTGATCCAATGAATGGTGTACCATCCTTTTTATAAAAATTCAGTTCCTCGTTGATAACCTGACCTTTCTCTAACATCTTTTTAGTAAAGGCAGCCCGGTCATCTGGATTTTGATATAAATCTGAGGCATGGAGATTTTTCAAATCATCCTTATTAGAATAACCAAACATACTAATCAATGCCTTATTCAACTCGATGATTTTGCCATCTTTACCGGCTGTAGAACGATATACACCTACATTAAGATTTTCCGTAAGTGTGCGATATTTGAACTCACTTTTGCGAATATCATCCTCAGCTTGTTTCCTCCTTGTTATATCCCGAAACATTGCCACCATTTTACCAGGTGATGTTTGAAAAGCATGAACTTCAAAAGCTCCAGAGATTACATTATCATCATAGATTATCTGTTCGGTGCTCCAACTAGTACCATCGACTGCCGCTAATTTATATTTCTCAGGAACCTCCGTCTCCGTTAATGGCGGAAAAGCTTCTTCAATTGTTTTTCCAATAAATTGTGAATTTTCTACACCAAGGAGAATATCGGCAGATGGGTTTGCTCCGGTGAACACAAAGCGTCCATTCTCAAACGAATACATATGCATCCCCATTGGTGAGGAATCAATAATATTACGGTATCGTTCTTCACTTTCTCTAAGATCTTCCTCTGCTACCTTGCGCTCTAAAAGGTGTTGTTCTAATTCTTTCACGTTCTGTGTGGTTTCTTCAAAAAGGCGGGCGTTCTCAATTGCCAGTGCTGACTGGTTGGATAGGGTAATGTATAGGTCAATTTCCCTCTTGGTAAACGACCGGATTTCTTTTACCGTGCCCAGGATTAGCACTCCCAATACTTTCTTTTTGATTTTAAGAGGCACATATATTAGCGAGCGCATATTGCGTGATTCTTTTATAGCTTGTTCAGCAGAGGAGAGATCTGCTATCTCCATGTCGGGTAGGATATGAGGTTTTCCAGTAGAAAGGGCTTTCTGTATGTGAGGATGTTCAGCTATTGTGGTTCGCCGGAATACCTCCGGGAAATTTGCAGGTATAGGAGGTGAGGAAGCCCCAAGATATAACTCGTCTCCGTTAATAATATAAATCGCACCAGTATCCAGATTTACCAAATGAGTGGCCATATTGATAATATTCTGCAGCACAGTCTTCATTTCCAATGAAGCGGTAAGTGAATTGCTGACCTCTAACAAAATTGTCTGATCTTTGTTAAGTTGTTTTAGCGCTCCCTCTGCCTGCTTGAGTTCGGTAATTCTGAAGTCAACTTCTTCTCCCAACATATTGATACCCGTGGCAATTGCATCTAAACTATCTTCTTTATTATAACTCGGTGCACGGCTGGAGAAATGACCGTTTGCAAATTGTTGAATCACATTCAGGATTTCATCTATATGTTTCTGGCGATCTAAATCTGTCATTGTCCACCCCTTTGACTACTAATCAGTTGCATTAACCATTCCAGCCCCTCTTCTTTAGATCTAAACAGTTTTACAGGAATTGGTGGTTTGTTCAATCCCAGGAAGAAATTACCCAGAACCCTGCTTACCATTGTTGGTGCTACTAATGCAGTAGCCAAAACAAATTCAGATGTAGCATCACTTGCAAGATAATCTCTCGCCTGCTTCTCTACAGATTTCACGTTGCTTAAATCAATCAGAACACAGATTTTTCTGTTATTACTTAAGATTGGGTATATTGCCAACTCTTGTTTAACATCCTCAAGAGTTACCTCTGATTCTGGAAAATGGTTTTGGTGGATTATCCCATTCTCAGCTAATAAGATTTCGGCTGTACGCGATTTTAGAATTTTGTTTATATCTTTCATTCTGTTTTGGTTTTTGATTGATCTGATTTCATGATGGGCACTTTATTGTAATGACAGTTATTTTATGGGTATCTTTATATAGAAAATATTACCCGTAGGATCATTTGGCTTCACCCCAACTTCGGCATTGTGTGCTTCAGCAATCCGTTTAACAATTGCTAACCCCAAACCTCGACCGAGCTTTCTATCATCAATTTGATATGTACGATCAAATACTTTCTGGCGATGTTCCTCAGGTATTGCTGATCCAAAATCTTTCACATTGATTATCAGAAATCCACCCTGTTTTTCACTGTCAACGATGATTTGTTTACCTTTACGGGCATATTTAATGGCATTGTTGATATAATTGCTGAAAACTTCAGAAA
>JABMQQ010000098.1 GCA_013202495.1 Fidelibacterota bacterium
CCCCAGACCAGGTCCAGGGCTTCCATGTATGTCTAAATTTTGTCTGGCTATTTCAGGTACAACATTTAAATAGTTTCACTAAAATCTCCAGTCTCCAATCGACAGAAATACACGCCTGTACTCACGGGGTTTCCTGAATGATCTATGCCGTTCCATTGCACTTCGTAGTTGCCAGGAGGTTTCTCGGATTCATTGAGTATCATGACCTCACGACCCTGAATATCGAATACAGTCAGCTTGACAGCGGTTTGGTCTGGAAGTAAGTAGTTGATAGTGGTTGTGGGGTTGAAGGGGTTGGGGTAATTCTGATGGAAAGTATAGCCGTCTGGTATTGCAATCAACTTGTCAGCGAATACAGGGCTACCATATTCGTATGCCCCTATATCAGGTGCTAAACCGTAATATTCATCCTCAGATAAATTGACTATCGTATCATTATCGAAGATGAATAGCGGTGTACCAGCATCAATGCAGGGAGACTGTGGCAGTAGTGAATAGTCATCATTCTCTCTATCTGAAAACAGAGGGTTAGCCTGAATCATACCCCCATGAAAAAAGACATTAGCATAGGATGTATCTTCAGGTATCAGTTCAAATGTATATGGGAATACATTGTCAAAAGCAAGATGCGGGGCTGCCATCAACACCGAATTTGTATCGAAAGCTTCTATACTAAATTCCACTACACCATTATCTGAAATAATTGAGTTAATAATGAGTGGAAATGCCTGGTTTGCACCCCCTGAATTTGCTATTACACCTTTTTCATAATTCTGTGTAATTGTACAGTTGATAATTTCCGTTCGGTAACAATCAAACAGCTCAATCCCTATATTGTTTTTATAGATCATACAGCTTTGTATCCGTAACGGATAATTAGTAGATTTAACACCTGCATTTCCACCTCTTATGCTGAAACCAACTATGGTTGTGGGGGTCCCGCTGTCTCTTGAAATAACGTCTTCTTCACCGTCTCCAACAATAACAGTCGAAATAATATCACTCCAATTATTTGTGAAAAAGTAATTTGAGAGTAAAGTAATAGTTTTATCTATATTGGGGTATCCAATCACTACGTTCTCAACATATGTACCTGGTTGAACCAGTACAGTATCCCCGTTAACTGCTACATCAATACCAGCTTGAATAGAAGCCTGGTCAGCAGGCACATTAATAGTCGTTGCTGATAACGAGATTGCGAGTATAGGAAGACTGAAGAGTAAGCGTTTCATTGAAATCCCCAAATGAATAATACAGCTGCAAACATGAGAGGAGATCATTACCGCCTCATCGGTTGTAGTTGAGCTAACGAACTATTATAGGTGCATTGTTGCTTAATTTTGATATAGGAAAATAATCAGATAGCCTATGAAGGGCAATTGCAAATGATGGGATCATATCTACTTAAATGCTCCTAGATGATAACTTATTTTATGTCGAGTTCTGATTTATACATTATTGTTTCTGATCTTTCACTACCTTGTTCCTTTCTCTGGTTCAATCACAACTCTTTGAGTGATTGTGATTATATTACGTTGACGTGCTTGTGAATTACGGGCAAAGGAGGGGACAAAATATGTTTTTCAGGATTTTTCCGCAAAACTGGACTGGACCAATCTGTTGTAATTGTGGTGAAAGACACGGTATTCGAGAGTGGCGACCAACTGGAGACCGACGATTGGTCTTTGGCTCAAAGAAATGTATGCTCGCATATGGGAGATCAATGGCCCCCAAAAAACAGTCGAGGGTCAAAACAACAACACCTCGAACTCAGGTTAACCCGAAAGCTACCCAAGGAGGAGCAATGCTTCCAGAAGCTTTACTTGAAAAGGCGAGACGGATCAGTGAATGCTTGCAAGAATACTGTGAGATAACTAGTGGCCAAAACTTTAAGCCAAAAGATGTTTTACCCTACTTAGTAGAAGAGGGCATCTTCAACCAGATTGATTCAAGGAATGGTAGGGATTTACGAGAAGTCTTTAGGCGAGTCGATGATGCTGGTAGGCTAGCCGAGTTAATTCCCCAGGTGACAGTGGAACGCAAAGCTCAGAATAGATATTGGTATATTAACACAGTTTAATTCTTGAAATCTCTATTCGGAAATTTACATAGTCGTTACCTACTAATTCCATAAACCTCATCTATTAAAGCCTGAATGTTTCTCCATTTCTTGTTGTCATTATCCCACTGATTTTTGGGTTCATACCTTGTCATACTTTGAGCAACACTACATCTTTTTTCAGTATCGAACCAACCCCAATCATCAACAGAAAACTCGCCATCATCTATTCTCCAATATTCATCCTTGAGCAGGCTTTTACTCACCTGTGTTAAATGTTCTTCTGCGGTAATTTTTGTGTTTGTCGATCTATGTATTTCAACAGCTTCATTAATCGTCTCTAGTTTATCAATTAACCATTCTTTATTTAATCCCTCTTCAATCCTGGCGGATAGAAAATAAATAGCCCGCAAGGGACCACCATAGGACCCCGTTTTTTCATAGAAATCCAGAATCCTCATTTTAATTACTTTTGTACCTTGAATCGGAACTGGCGATAAAGCCCCACCACATTGTGAGCAATGCCCAAAGTCCATTGCGCTTATACGGTCAAAGTTCTTTATCAGAATCGCGTTATCTCCTGTCGATTCAATATGATCCTGATCCATCTTGGCCTTTACTTCAACCCAGGGGATGGATAACTCACTCAACAAAGATATTTTTTCTTCTGTAATCTCCGTGGTATCATGTACTTCTAGTGCCCCAATTAATCTCCCCTTGCTTATCACAGCTATATCTAATCTTTTCTTCTCCAACAAATATTCGTCTTCAACTTCATCCCAATCAGCAAGAATCACTTCGGGTCTTGAGTAACATCCTCGCTTAGTACAGTACAACCTTACTTCAACCCGAGAGGCGCTCATTAAAAGTGTCTTGATATAAATTTTTGTATTGAGGTGTGCAGCTCCCTCGTTGGTATTTGCAGGGCATGTATTGTCCTTATTGTGAGCAAAATGAGCTCTTTTTTTTCGGGCAATGGTTTTTAGGACTACAAACTCTTTACATTCTGGACATCGTGCGTTTTTTGGACGACGATCCTCAGTAAGTCCCTCGTATTCTGATATGTGCTTAAGTTCATCTTTTACAAGGATGTATTGCAGTTGATTATCTGGATAACTAAAGAGCCCCATAACACATATTATATCATTATTTTAAAGCTCTGCTGTGATGTAGATTTCATCATTTCATGCTCACTTAATAGAAATGACCATCTGACAGTTGATTCATGATCAGGTGGTGCTAGCCCTCTATTTACTGTAGAGAAAAGACTGCTGGTTCATTCAGCATGCCAGGTATCATTGGAAGCATCCCGATTGGCTACTTTTGCAGATCAAGTATCGCTTTTCCATGGTCATATGTGAGTAGGATATTGTCTCAGGCTCGACGCTAACACTAGTCTAATTACTTTCCCGACCCAATATATGCCTGGGCATGCAATGAGCGTTACGAGGGCTGTAGGACAGGTACAGGACAGTAAAAAGGTTTCCCCACAGGTTCCCCAATTCATGCCCTTTCTGCTTAGTTACAGGACTATAAGCGTGACTGGCATCGGTACGGGGGGGTACCATAACTAGGATACTTATAGTCCTAAATTGAATCCTTTTTATTGGTTTGGAATTTTAGCGAAGATAATACGATTGCTGTCTATTGGCAACTAATCTAAATTCTCCTGTTTGGTGTAAGAATGATATATTAGATAGTGAAGGGGGGTAAACCATAGGTGAAAAAGATGAATAATTATAACGACAATACAAAAAAAATAACTGCCTATGAAAACACAGAAAAATTAAGGCAATTGCTATGTGGTACTGATATGTATTCAAACTTGACGGGTCAAAAACGTGTTGAGTTATACAATAGATGGAGAAGAATGCATGGAATAGACCCAAATGTTATCGTACAATATAACAGTAAGGATGCCAGCCTTCTTGTAGAAGTGATTGAGGAACCAATATGATTCAACCAAAGTGGTGTTGTTTTCATGATTTCCCATATGCGATATTATGAAGCGATATAGCTTTGAGGAGGATATTCTCCAAATCTTGGAGAATAATTTATGGGTAATGTGGTTTCAAAAAAGAGCCTGCCAAACGTAGCTTGCGGGATTGGAGCCTGCCCGATTTCCGCATGGAAAACAGTTGATTGAAACTTAATTGACTGTGTTACGTAAATAGCTGTGGGTCTATCAGTTACGGAATAGTGAAACAGACGGTATCCCGCCGGTATCCCCGATTGTGCATCAACTCTAACGCAATACCCCCCCGCAATAAATACGGGGTTTCAGATAAAATGATGCTCATTTTATCATCAACATCTTGATCGTCTGACTGTACTCCCCGGCTTGCAACCGAGCAAAATACACTCCCGTGTTCACCGGATTTCCTGATTGATCTAACCCATTCCATTGCACTTCATAATTACCAGGTGCTTTGACTCCATCCTGGATTGTTGTGACCTCTTGACCTCGAATATAGAACACGGACAGTTTCATCATGGATTGATCCGGCAAGTCATAGC
>JABMQQ010000099.1 GCA_013202495.1 Fidelibacterota bacterium
AGTGGGGAGATGTTTCTTTGTTACGATATCATTCGAGATGTACCGAGGCTTAGATCTCTCTCCCGCTCCTTTACCATTTCTTCCAAAGTAAACGCTACAAAACCAGCTGAACGCACTATACGAGGCTTAGAGCTGACTCTCATGCAAGGGAGTACCAAACGAAGATGACAACGTGGGATACAATGAAATTGCAGAGCGAGTCTGTTTCAGGAAGCAGCTCAAGATTTCCCATCGTAGTTTGCAGAATGTAGATGGGCCTAAAGCGTTAGAGCGATAAATATTATATTGTCAAGATAACAGCTTAACATGCATAGAATTGGTCGATAAAAAACCTGAGTGGAGGAATAGTCCAATGAAAGATAAATGGATATTTAGCTTTTGGCTAACCACCCTCTTCGTGGTTCAATCAGTTTCTCTAGCTCAAGGATCAATTGATTTTCATCTGCGTGGTAGGGCATTTATCGGTGAAGCTTGTGATGTTGTTGTTATTCCACCAATTGCTTATGTCGGAACTCCAACAGGTCTTTTAACGGTAGATGTGAGCATGCCGGATACACTTATTCTGTTAGCACATCATTACATTGATCTTCCTGATTATATTTTTGAAGACGCCAATATTACATATGCGGAAGATGTCCTTTTCTTTGATTACGGTGGGACACTTCTCGCATTTGATGTGACCAATCCAATCCAACCGATTGAAATAGCACATCATCAGTTTGCTGCACCTGCAACGCTTGGTGACATTGTGGTTAACAATGAGTATTTGTATATCGGTGATGGGGCACAAGATTCAATCAGGATTGTCGAATTCACAGCTGAATCCCAATTTAACCCAATGGGAGGCTTTGCTGTGGGTGATGTCCGTGGGCTTTTTCTAGAACAAGATCGACTGTATGTTGCAATTGGTTTTGGAGGGCAACTTAAAATATTTAATGTTGCTGATCCTTCTATGCCCGCTCAAATAGGTTTGTACGATGACCTGGAATTTGGAAATAACGTTTATGTCCGAGATGGTACAGCTTATCTTGCTAACGGAACCGAAGGTCTTGTTCTGCTTGATGTAAACAATCCTTCCAATATCCAGGAACTGGGTTCGTACGATCCCTCGACACGTGTTTATAATGCATTAAGCTATGATCACTATGCCATAACCTCCTCTCACGGTGCAGGTTTCAAAATTGTTGATGTTTCTAATCCTGCAAGTCCTGTAGAGCTGGGATTAAGCACACCTGGTGGGCGGCAATTCAACTTAGTTGAGCAGGATTTATATGTAGCCCAACCGCTAACCTATAGTTTGGATGGACTGCATAGATTTGATCTATCTGATCCCGAAAATCCTGCACGATCTGGCTCATTGGAGTTCGGACATGATTCACAAAACATCTTGGTCCATAATGATATTATATATGTCATTGGTTATAATTTTGGTGTTCAAAGTATTGCAGATGATGGTGATTATCACCCGAATGGAATTAGTACGATTTTCTCCAGTTCGTCTGATGACCTGACCATCGTGGATGATCTTGCTGTCTTGAGCCATTTCGGTGGGTTAAAGATTTATGATTGGAGTGATCCCTTATCTCCGGTTGAGCTTTCATCAATTAATCCCTCTTACCCTCCTCAGGAAGTAATACTGAGGGATTCCATTATATTCGTAGCATGCGGAGTCGAGGTAAGCGTGAATCAATTTCCTGGTTCCTTTGATATATATGACATCCACGACCCTGGAAATCCACAGTTACTTAGCTCAATTATCTCACCCTTGTCACCATTTTTTGAACTCCAGATTGAAGATTCCATTGCCTTTGTACTGGACCTATTTGAGGGTATAAGAATATTTGATATTTCAAATCTAACTGCTCCAGAAGAAGTAATAGTGTTAGAAGGGGACTATCGCCAATTGTTGGTCTCAGATGGGCGTCTATATGCCACGATGGACCAAGAAATTCACATTTTCGATATTGAGGGACAGGACGGGCAGTATGACATAGTTAATACATATATACACACTGCTCCATTACGATTTATGGCAATGGATTCTGATACTCTATTTGTGACAAGTAGTAAAACTGTAATTGCACTGCAGACAGCCGATCCATTGGAGCTCCAGATCATAGGCAATTACAGTTTGCCAGGGAGAATCGTGGCAATGGATCATCAGGGTAAAAATTTCTATTTTACAACATATAGAAAGGGAATCTTTGTTCTTTCATACGATCCTGCTCTGGGTGTAGAACCAGGAATTAATCAAATCAATTTGCAAGGCTGCTTCATGGAAGATTTGTTTCCAAACCCTTTCAATAGCCAAATTACAATTCAGTATGAGGTTCCCCTGGAAATGAATCTAACGATAACGGTCTATGATATCCTCGGCAGACAGCTATGGACACACAAGATGATTCAACCTCAAATTGGTAAACATATGCTTAGGTGGAATGGAATAACAAATGATGGGATTGAAGTTCCCTCGGGGGTCTACATTATCAATCTTTCCTCTATCGCAAGTTCGGAGAGCAGAAAAGTGGTTCTGTTGAGATAGTAAAGCGCTCTAACAACGGCCAGTCTTCGTTGCAATGGAACTAGGACTTGTACCTGTCTGTGCTGATACAGCTACGACAGGTAAACTTACCCCGCTTAGTGGGACGAGGGTATTAACCACGCGAGGACGCAAATGTTTAGAAAAAGTATACTCCTATTGCAGATATTCATGATTGTTAGTCTGAACGCATGCCTGCTTTCCACAACATTCATGCTAGACAAGGCTCCACCTGATACTGTATGGGACCCAGACTTTGAGACTGGTTTAATTTTTGAATCAAATAAACCAAAGGGTAAGCTAATACGACATGGTCCTCAAGTCACTATTCGTGAATTTCTAACAAGGAAGATCGTTTATGATGAAGAGGTAAAATGGCATACCAACACTTCAATTGCTTTAGCCCCGGGTAAGTATATCATAGATTTCTATGTCAAATATTTGGGTGTTCACATCTGGAAATATAAGGGTTTTTTTATAGTTGATGAAACTGCCCCAACGCACTTGATTTTAGAGACACCATTATTAGTTACATCCAAACCTAAGGTTGTCTTTAGGTAGACCCCACTGATGGCTAACAAAGACCCATCTACGTTCTTACTGAGCTTCCTGGCTTCGATTTACTCAATCTACGCCAAGGCAAGCGATGAACAGGCCAGTGGAAATTATGATTGAAAACCAAAACATGAAGCAGTTTACCTCTGGACTTGTGCAGTCGAAGCCAGATGGCACAGATCCAGGCAGGATAGGGATATTAAAAATGAATGCAGTTGGAATATTAAAACTGATGGTAGCCTTCATATGCTGTACCGTAATATTTATGTGCGGTGTTGAAAAAATTATTCAGCCAACCTCGATCCAACCAGAGATACTTGAACCAAATTCATCTACATCCATGAAATGGGGTAATAGAAGGCTAATTGTTAAATGGCAGGGCGTAGAACGTGATTCAATAAATTTGTCATTGATGTATCACCAAACCCACATATTGACTCTATCAGAAAATATAGCTAATTCAGGTTCAACTCAAGTGAAACTACCACTATACCCCCCAGAGAGAATGGGGCTTCATTACCGCATCAGTATCTTGAATGAAGAGGTTCCCATTTTCAGTGAACCATTTTCTATAGATCCTTGGACAGTGCCCGAAATATCCTCCGTAGTTGAGCTGAGCCAGGGGACTGAATATTTATACAGATGGGACTATGGAAGAGAGCAATACAGCTATTTCAATCACGTAGTTAAGGGTGATTCAGTTGTAGATGGCAAGACTTACAAAATTCTAGAAGTAAATGGCAATTATGTTGAATTGGTCAGGGTAGACACAAATAGTTATTTTAGGCTTTATGAAGGTGAAGACTATGAGGTTTTCAACTTTTCCTGGCACGGTCAAGTAAATGAGGATGTAAGCGTAACATCAGTATCAAATCTAAATGTTTTCGGCAACGCGTTTGATGGCATCCAAATCGACCGTAGGTATAGTGGCATCGAGCCTAACTACAGTATTAATGAATATGTACGAGGCTTTGGTCTAATTCATGATTCTAGAGCAAATTATACGATTGAAATACAATTGGTTGCTTTCACCATGGATGGAATCATTTATGGCGATACTACAAGATATGTAGATTGACTACAAGATGCCTAACAATGGCTCATCTACGCTCGGGCTGAGCCTTGTTGGAAGGTCCATGGTATTAACAAATGGAGGATATAGTGGTAGCACAATACCATCTTGATCCTAAAAAGTACTCACTGGAAAAATTCCGAATCAGTCTGGAATCACGAGAAATGATTCCCAGTCGCCACATGTTGAAGAATAACCTTAAACAATATTTTGACATTCTAAGATCATCTGGAATCAAGAATATCTCAGAACTTTTGGCGGTTTTAGGATCAAAACCCAAAATTGCAGCATTTGCCGAGAAAACTGGAATCACTGTCGAATACTTGACAATTCTAAGACGGGAAGCCAATAGCTATTTCCCAACTCATGTGAAACTTTCAAGATTTATTGGCGTGGATAAAGCGTTGGTCTTGAAGCTAGAAGAACAGGGTATCACATCTACAAAGAAATTATTTGATCTGGCTGCAAACCGAGAACAACTATCTGCTTTTCTAAAAGTAAGTGGTCTTTTACCGGAAGATTTGTCTGAACTAATAAGTTTGTCAGATTTAAGCAGGCTGTATGGAGTTGGACCTGCATTCGCAGGGATGTTGTACGAAGCAGGTATCGACTCAGTCATGACACTTATGAAATTTACCGGGGAAGAAATTCGAACCATGTATGAGGAAAAAACTAAACGGACTGCGGATTTCACGTCACGAGATATAAATTTTACGCTTGAAATTGCTAAGGAACTTGAAGCGGTGAAATAATCCATTGTATTACAAAAAACCAAAATGCGCTGAAACAGCTAGAACAGACAAGCATATCCTGTTAGTGGGAGTTATCACGTTACATGCAATATTGGTTTAACTGTTCATGAAATGATATGCTAAGTAAAATATGATGAAACGACTGGCACAAATATTTGCTGCATTAATTCTACTTATTTTCTCAATTCCTGGAAACAGTACTGAGCAAGTTGAACCCATTAGTCTGCGGTATTTGGGACATTCTGCTTTTCTCATTACCACATCATCAGGTACTCGCATCCTCACAGATCCGGTAGAGTTTAAAGGATATACAATGCCACCTGGGATAGAAGCGGATATCGTGACCATATCACATGAGCATATCGATCACAACAACACCAGTTCCCTTGCACCTGATTTCACGAGTCTAAGCGGTTGTCACCCAGGGAATCAAAAGATCAGTTGCATCGACACCACATTGAATGACGTTCAGATATTTAATGTTGCCTCATACCATGGTCCCGGTCATCATGGGTTCAATTCCATCTTTATCCTGGAAATTGAGGGCATACGCATTGCCCATCTAGGCGATATTGGTACTGTATTGTCTGAGGAACAAATTTTGGAAATTGGATCAATAGATATTCTTCTCATTCCAGTAGGGGGAAAGTTTACAATTCCACTTGATGTTGCTGATTCGATTGTCTCCCAACTATGTGATGGGAGCATTATAATACCAATGCACTATAGAACTGAAGAGTTCGTCTCTCTGCCACACTCAGCAGAAGACTTTTTACAAGGGAAAGACAATGTGGTACGTACTCATCAGACCACAATAATGATATCTCCCTTATCAATTGACGAAAAAAATATGTACTACAAAATGGAATACAAAGACTGAGTTCTGCAATCTAATTGGATGGCAACGATGGAAATAAAAAATATGCCTAATGCATTGTACCAACTTTAACATATAGGGGGCGAAAATGAGTAGATATTTTATCATTAGTATATCGGGTGGAATACTATTTGGTGTACTTGATGTGGTGGTGAATGCCAACCCCATAGCACAAAAACTGTATGCAGCATATAAACCAATCATGCGAACAAGAATTAGCCCCACACTTGGAACATTGATCGATTTAGCATATGGCTTTATTCTTGCAGGTATATTTTTATTGCTAATCCAGAGC
Source organism: Fidelibacterota bacterium (assembly GCA_013202495.1). GTDB lineage: Bacteria > Fidelibacterota > UBA8477 > UBA8477 > JABMPR01 > JABMPR01. Next base: position 6,091 of record JABMQQ010000099.1, read on the forward strand.
TTGCCTGGTGATACTGGCGTCCTAAAAGGACTAAGCTATGGTTTGTTGATATGGTTTTTTAGAGTGGTAATGTATGGTGCAACGCAATACGTCATGTTCAATATCAGCCTCTCACTACTCTTCTATATTATTGTTTCAGGTCTATTGGAGATGATGATTATCGGGGTGTTCTTCGGAATAACTTTATAGCAATGAATGGCAATATCTTATAAGTTCTTATTAGGATAAATCTCGACTAAGGAGCTCAAAATGAAAAAATGTAAACTGTCAATTCTTTTACTGGTTCTTGTTGTGCCTCTACTATCGCAAAATCGCGTGCTCATACTCGACGGGGACGGTGATTACATTTCATTACCAAATGCCATAATCGATGGCAGTAATTTTTCAATTGAAGCATGGTATAGAGTTGAGGGAGTTGGTGGAGGAACTGAAGGCCAGAACCTAATATTTAGTCAAAGATCACAGAATATCGGATGCTACAACAGCGCAATTATTTTACTGGCCAAAGTAAGAGAGTCGTTCCCATATGCCTATTTTAGTGTACGGACTGATCAGTCGTGTTCTCAGGCACTAATGACTGATCCCGCGGACTTAAATGAGTGGCATCACATAGTAGCCACACTCAGCTATGGGATACAAAAAATATTCATTGATGGAAATCTCGTAGCTGCAACCCTCAATTCTCAGGAGGGTAGTTATGCCACGAATCTTACGACGATTGAAATTGGTCGTCATTTCCAGGATAATATTACCTATGGTTATTTTAACGGAGCAATTGATGAGTTGCGGGTTTGGGATTATGGCTTGTCTGAGGATGAAATAAAATCCAGAATGTTTAATCCTCTAACTGGTAATGAAGTAGGACTCCTTGCATATTGGAATTTTGAAGGGGGCTCAGCTGTTGATGTATCACAGCATGGTCATGATGGCCAACTCATTGGGGATGCAACAACGATTGAGGAAGCATTACCTTCAGGTGAATTGTATCAATGGGGAGACTTGAACCACGATGGTCAAATAAGTGTTAGTGATGTGATCGTGCTGATTAATCATATTTTAGGACTTGACTAAAATTGAACTCAAACTGACTAAATGTTACAGGGTAGATGGGCTTAAAGAGTTAGATATGCAACATTTAGCAGAGTCTGCAGGAGCAAAATATGGAAAGCATAGACAACAATAATGCTCGTCGAGCCGGGTTATGGGCATCAACGTATGCTGGAGTGCTGGGTGTAATCTATCTCCTTGTCTTAGTTATCTATATTTTTGCTGAAGGCTTTACACTCCCACCTGGTCCATTCGTGCAATTGGCCGCAGGCATCATCACTTTTCTTATTGCGCCAGGACTTGTTGTCTTGTTTACAGCTATACGGTTTGTGAATGAGAAAGATAACAAGATGCTCGGATCATTGGGTGTCAGCTTTACCATTTTATTTGCCGTAACCGTAAGCATCAATCGCTTTGTTCAACTCACCGTGATCCAACAAAGTCTACCAGACATACCGGCAGATTTGATACGCTTCTTGCCTTACGGGGACGGCTCGATTATGCTAGCTATGGAAGTATTGGGCTGGGGTTTCTTCTCTTCGCTGGCCTTCTTGTCTGTCGCACCACTTTTCTCAAATTCCCCACTCAATAAAGCAATCCGCTATTTATGTGTTCTGTACGCCATCCTCTCATTTGGAAGCGTTATTAGTTTTGCCACCAACATTTTTATTCCCACCGGGCCTCTAGCCTGGGGTCCAATTCTGCTAGCGCTATCCATTCTTCTGTTTCTTCATTTTCGTGATATAAATAAACAAATAACTTGATGTAATAACAGAATTGGATCGCCCCATGCGTTCTAAAGACTAAATGGGAGAGAGCAGATGAAGATTCCTGATACACCCAGATTCTCCACGTGGGCGCTACTCCTTCCTGCTGTCTTGATTTTCGTGATATTTTCCTGTGATCTATTTAATACAGAGGAAGAGGTAGCTGAGGATCCATACTTTTCCATAGAGGATGAATTTACCTTCTATCTCACTACCACTTCTCCCATACGACCCGAGATCCACTGGCCAACTTATGCATTGTGGATATATTCGGATTCGATCTTCAGCACTATGAGTACAATGATCGGCTTGACCACCAGTTATCCTGGCTCAAATATCTCAATATCCATAGATAGCTTCATTCAGCCACAAGGATTTAGTCTTCCTGCGTTCGGACCAGCTCTGGGACTTGAGAATATTGAATTCTCGGAAGGAACCCATCGTCTGATTTTTCTAAATGGCAATGTTGAAAACATCTTTGAGTACAGTGCTCAAGACTCATCCATCGAATTTACGCCGATTGTGAGCTCATTCATTGCTCTCCGGACCGAGTAGAGGTAGCCACATAACACGCACCCACTAGTGACAGAGATTTGGGGTATATTTGGGCAAGCCAGACTACGCCCTATGGTTACATACTGGTGAACCTGTCTGCCTGACTGAGAAACTACAAAAGGCATGCACACTCCATAAGAACTGTGCAGACATAAAATAAATTGAAGGATCTAATAATGCCAAATCGCAAAGATTCTACTGAGTTCAACCAAGTTGCTCAGGCTGAACATGCACTCGCAGAGGCACATCTCAGATTGGATATAGACGCCATAGACAATTTGTTACATGCTGATTATACAATAGTCCAACCTGGGGGAAGAGTTGAAACTAAAGCTGATGTTTTAGCATCATATCGGGCAGATAAAAGATTTTGGAGTGTTGCTAGAACTGACCAATTAGATATTCGTTTTTATGGAGATACAGCGGTTGTTGTCGGTCGTTGGAAGGCAAATGGCAAAAATGGAGAAGAACAATTTGACTACTCTTCGCGTTTTTTGTCCATATGGATAAAAGAGGGTAGTCAGTGGAAAAATGTAGCATTTCAGTCTACAGATATTGATAGTTAATACACGAATACATGCTTGGGAAACAGTTTTTCACTTTTCTAAGTCCTGCCTCGTTGAGACGCCAATTGTGAGCACATTGATTGCTCTCAGGGATGAGTAGAGAAGGCCTCATAGCAAGCAACCTCTACTAACAGAGATTTGGACTATATTCGGGTAAGCCAGACTACGCCCTTTCGACTTTGTCTGAGCAATCTCAAGAATTCCCATGTGCGTCCATAGGATATAAATGGGCGAAAAGCGTAAGGCCGAGAAATGGATATCAATATATCTCTAGTGAGGAAGTTAGTCGAAGCCCAGTTTTCAGAATGGGCAGACCTTCCCATCAAATCAGTCGATATCGATGGACATGATAACAGAACCTTTCGCCTCGGTGATACCATGTCGGTTCGAATGCCTAGCGCCGAGTGCTATTCAGGGCAAGTAGTCAAGGAGCATAAATGGTTACGACAACTTACACCGCACCTACCAATCCCCATACCTGTCACTTTAGCATTGGGAAACCCATCACAGGACTATCCCTGGCAATGGTCAATAAACCAATGGCTTGAAGGCGACAATGCCACTATTGAGCACATTGACGATTTTAACCTCTTTGCGAGTTCGTTGGCAAATTTTCTCTCTGACTTACAGAAGATCGATACAACTGGTGGACCTCCTCCAGGCAAACACAACTTTTTCCGTGGTGGTCCACTTGCAACCTATGACACTGAAACGCGTGACACCATTGAACGCTTGCAGGGCAAGATTGATACGAATGGAGCAATCGCAGTGTGGGAAACTGCTCTGGATTCAAAGTGGCAAGCGGATCCAGTCTGGCTTCATGGGGATTTTAGTGCAGATAATCTACTGGTACAACATGGCCGATTAATGGCCGTTATCGACTATGGCTGTTTAGGTATTGGTGATCCTGCGTGTGATCTGACAATTTGCTGGACTCTCCTATACGGGGAGAATCGAGAGAGGTTTTACTCTGCACTTCCGCTTGATATAGAAACGTGGGAACGAGGTCGTGGCTGGGCACTTTGGAAGGGACTAATCACTCTTCTAAAGAATACTGATACCAACCCCAGAGTTGCTGGGAGAGCTCTACATGTAATAAACGAGGTGATTGCAGAGCACAAAATCTAGGACTAACAAAGGCGGGCTCAAGATTTCCCTTCGCCTGCCAATCGAAGTCCAATAGGACGCAGAATGGTAGTTCGGGGGACGAAGATGTCAAGTATCGAATCGATATAGCTTATATCATAATCATACTTTTAGGATAAAAAAATGCCCGCTAGCGATTTGGTAAGTACTTGATCTTATTGATTATAAATTATGACTCTCACCTGTGGTATATATTTTGATATTTAAAGCTATTAGGAAAAAACTTCAGATTGACACATAAAGGGGAAACACATGAAAATAAAGCGAATACTTCAATTCATTATACCATTATTGATCCTTGTTTCCTGTGTCTATCAGAGACCAGATATGCATACTGACATGACTGTGGGCAATCCAAAATTTGATCTTGACGATTCCCCGGTTGTTTTATTTGATGCCGGTCACGGGAATTTTCACGATATCCAGTCAACCTATAAACCCTTCGCTATGCTACTCCACAATGATGGCATTGTATTAAGCACCCATACAGGTCAGTTTACTGAAAAAGTATTACAAAATGTTGATTTGCTCATCATATCAAATGCAACAGGTGTGGAACAAAAAGATGGTGGGATGACCAGTGCCTTTGGGGAGAGTGAAATTCTTGTGCTTACAGAATGGATTGCAGGAGGAGGATCTCTCTTACTTATCGCCGACCATGATCCCTTTGGCAGTGCCTCTTCTGATCTAGCCAATGCCTGGGGTGTTGGAATGGAAAATGTGTGGACCGTGGACACACTCAGATTAAACCCTGAAATCGGGAGGAATACCTGGTTGGAATACAATCATGAAAATGGAGGACTTGGACAGCATAGCATTCTCGGAGCTGACTCCCCGGACTCTGCCATCCAGCGAGTGATTTCATTTACCGGGCAGTCATTGAGCTATGATTCGACCTGGACTTCCATCCTGCAGCTTTCCAATTCAGCTCAGAATTATTATACACGCGCAGATGCAAAAATCTTATCTCCCGATCTTTCAACCCATTTCCCTGTTCCTGGCCAATCTCAACTAATCACGCGACAATACGGCGAGGGGAGGATTGTCATTGCTGGAGAAGCAGCCATGTTTACGGCTCAAGAAGTGAGAATATTTTTTAAAACCATGCGTGCCGGTTTCAACTATAAGGATTACGATAACAAAAAGTTTGTGCTTAATGTTATCCACTGGCTGTTATTTGAGATTGATTGAAAGTATCTGACCGTGATTTAAGTGGCTATGGGCAGAAAGATACAGAACAGTGAATTAGTCGGCATCCCAAGATATGATATATTCCCAGTTTTTAGGAAATGTGGATGAGAGTTTCTGGTTTGTCCATTGTCCTCCCACATTGAGTTCCTTGCAGACTGAATCAAAATGGTACATTGATATGCCCATGTCGATTCGCTGCAGATCGCAGAAAAAATTTGGCTTTCGATACCCTGGTGTACGTTGCAAAAAAAGATGGACTTGATTCTCATCCAGAGCATATCTCCAGGGCTGCTTATTTGATGCCGAAGGACTTAAACGAACCATGTCCAAAACCTGAGCATATTTACCTGCACTTTCACGTTTAAGCGGAGTCTGGAAATCAGATTCAAAGAAAAGAGTTTCCCACTCTTTCCTGTTTTTTGATCCTGCAACATTCCTAATGATCCGGTCAATTACATTTCTGTTGTCAGCTGGAAGCCCTACGGAGACCACTGCAGGTACTATTTCGTGCGGTTGAATATTAATTCTAGAAGAGAAATTATCTTTCCTAAATGATCCACCGAGCCAGCAAGTTGCCAAACCAAGTCCGGTGGCAAATAAGATTATATCCTCCATCAAATATCCATAATCTTCAAGATTATCTATCTGCTTATCAACGGCTCCTACGATAAATCCAGAGGCTCCCCTGATAAAGCCGTAGGTCCCTAGCCCCCTTAATTCTTCGGAATCTTCAGCTCTCGCTGCAACCAATTCAAAACGAACTTTATCGCCCCCAATACCCTCTGTTTTGCTGTTAACATAATTATCCAAAAGCTTAAGCTTGTCAGCGGCAATGGCTTGACCTGTACAGCTCCTCCAAGAACTTCTTAATTGAATGAGATTTGATACTGATTGGCTTGGGGGCGATTCCATGCTTTTATTTAGCCGAGATGTAGAACAAGACAATAATCTTTTTCCATGGTAGTGAAACAGTCGGAATCCTGAATTTATCCCTGGCTTACCAATGAAAAGGGGCCAGCCGAAGCCAGCCCCTTAAGTGTATTGAAGTAGGGGGGACTACTTCAGATACACCATTTTGATTGTATGACTAATTTTTCCAGCATCTAGCCGACAAAAATACACACCTGTGCTCACAGGATCCCCTTGTTGATCTAATCCGTTCCAATGAACCTCCTGATTGCCTGGTGGGTTTGCCACATTCTGGAGAGTCGTGACCTCTTGACCCCGGATATCGAAGACAGTCAGTTTGACCCTTGATTGCATGGGTAATGAGTAGTTGATAGTTGTGGTGGGGTTGAAGGGATTGGGGTAGTTCTGACTCAAAATAATGGTCGAAGGTAGGTTGCTTTCAACCTTGATGCCCACGAGCATCAGGGTGTAGTATTCCTTCTCACCAGTATATGAAATATCGGCCAGGCGATAATCGTAGACCTCCTCTGGTTTGACATCAAGGTCAATGAATGAATAGCTGCTTTGATCTGTCACACTTCCCTGGCCAGTCAAGCTATTGTGAGTTTGATAACTGGCGATCTCGATCCAGTCTGAAGAACTGGTTCTTCTCTCCAGGATAAAACCAAGATTGTCAATCTCACTTTCTGTGATCCATTCAAGTACAATGAGCCCTGCTTCACCCCTGGCAGTGAAGGAAGAGAGCTCTACAGGTAATGAATAGTCACCACCACCGAATGTCCAGGTTTCATCATTGGCTGCAATTGCGCCACCACCAAACAGTACGATGTAGCTGCTGCCATTTATACTGGTTTCACAGATTGCATGGTCAAATGTTGCACCAGGTTGACCTGTATTCGAATCCTGTGTCCAGGTGTTGCTGCTAAGATCATAAACCCAGGACTCGTTGTCCGTGGCGCCATCATGCCCCGCGAAGAGCAATACTTGATCTCCCCCCATATAGGCCATGGCGTGATATCTACGGGCAGAGGGTTTGCTTGAGGGAGCTTTATTGGTCCAAGTATTCGCACTAAGATCATAGAGCCAGGTCTCATCGTCGTTAGAACCATCGTTTCCGCCAAACAGCAGTACCTGATCACCTCCAATGTATGCCATGGCATGATCACTACGGGCAGAAGGCTTTGATGAAGGAGCCTTGTTGGTCCATGTATCTGCACTGAGATCATAAAGCCAGGTTTCATCATCCACTGAACCATCATAGCCGCCGAACAGGATGATTTGGTCACCACCAACATATGCCATGGCGTGATCTGATCTTGCACTGGGTGGTGTTGATCCCGTCATCTGGGTCCAGGAATTTGCGCTAAGATCATATACCCATCTATCTGACTGATGTGTGCTGCTAAAGGTTCCTCCAAAGAGAAAGGCCTGATCATCGCCAATGTAGGCCATGGCATGCCATTTTCTACCTGAAGGAGCCGCGGGAGTTCTTTTTTCCCATGAATTATCACTGGTATTAAATACATAGGTCGTATCCCAATAATCATAATTATAGAACCCACCAAACAATAATGCGCTGGTCCCCCCTACATAGGCCATATCGTGATATTTGGTTGCGTAGGGCTTAGGTGAAGGACTCTGCAGGGTCCAGTCATCCCCAGCCAATAGAGCGCATTGTAATAGGAAAAGGATTGTAGTTGTAGATACAATTAAACGCATGATTACCCCCTCAATTTTTGATTTCGATCAGCCTTGAGAATCAGAAGGAGTGAAAACAGATTGTTTTCGTGTAAGGAGTACGCAAAAGATAATGCAACTAGTGTCTATTAGCAAATGATCATGAATAATCTCAGATGTTCAAGAATGGGTAAGCTATATGAAGAGAGTGCTACTACAAGCGTAACCAATTGATTAAAAGTTATATGACTGACTCACACACAAGGAATATGTTACATTATTAAACATTTTAATTTACAGTATAAGGAGGAGGACAGTGAAATTAGTTAAATTGACATTTGGGGGAGCTGACTATATGGTTTGTCCGGCCAACATAACTTACATATCAGCGCCCATTGCTGGTGATTTACCTGCGGACCATCCTGGGAATAAATTTTTCACGGTTCATTTTGTTGGAGGTGAGCAGCTTGATGTAAGTTTTGAAGATGATGTTTCAGGAAAAAAGCTATATGACCAACTCATTACACAATCCAATAGGTAGCGAGACCTTTGAAAATAGTTTGATATAATCGCAGAAGTAAATTCTCGTAGAAAGAAGGAAACTCTTTGAAGAAATTAAAATTTGGAGTCATTGGTACTTCAAAAAAAGTGGATGAGCGACGTATTCCAATCCATCCGGAACATCTAATACGCCTGCCCGAAGAAATTCGTCGTCAGCTGATTTTTGAGGAGGGTTATGGAACTCCTTTTGGTATTACCGATTCTGAAATATCTGATCAATCGGGTGGGGTTGCCACGCGCCACGAACTACTTGCCAATCTCGGGAACGTCATCCTTGCCAAACCAATGCTGGCGGATTTTGAAGAACTTCGTGAAGGTGGAATTCTTTGGGGTTATCCGCATTGTGTCCAGCAAAAACAGCACACCCAGACAGCAATCGATCGCAAGCAGACACTTATCGCCTTTGAGGATATGTTTGTTTGGGGACCTAAGGGACAGATTGGCCGCCATACTTTTTATAAAAACAACGAAATGGCGGGTTATTGCGCGGTCCTACATGCCCTACGACTGAAGGGAATCGACGGGCACTATGGTAATCAACGCAAAGTGATCATTTTTAGTTTTGGTGCGGTAAGCCGTGGTGCTATCTACGCCCTAAAAGCGCGTGGTTTTCGAGATATCACAATTTGCATTCAACGTCCCGACCAATGGGTACGTGAAGAAGTACTTGATTGTGAATACATTCGTATCCGGGAAGGTAATGTCGGTGAAGCGCGTATGCTGGTAGTAGAGCACGATGGCACGGAAAAACCATTAGCTGATCTGATCAGACAATCAGATATCATCGTGAATGGGACCCTGCAGGAACCGAATCATCCTATTGATTTCGTTACTGAGGATGAAATATCCTCTCTCAAGCCAGGCTGCCTGGTTATAGACGTCAGTTGTGACGAGGGTATGGGCTTCTTTTTTGCCAAACCAACCTCATTTAAAAATCCTATGTTCCAAGTTGGAAGCGTAGACTATTACGCCGTGGATCATACACCAAGTTATCTATGGGAAAGTGCCTCACGCTCTATCTCTGCGGCCCTCGTTGTCCATTTGCCTGATGTGTTAGGGGGATATGAGAGCTGGCAACAAAGTGAAACCATTCGACAAGCTGTGAATATTGATGCTGGCGTTATTGTAAAACCAGATATTATTTCATTCCAGAATCGTGATACGTCATATCCGCACGCCGTCCTAAAATGACAAAATCCCTGAAAAGATTGTGCTACGAGGCTCTAGGGGTGTGATTCGTCTAGGCTTTCAGCTACACCAGGATGCACAAAGCTAACTTACCTTCTGATAAAAGAGGGCAAATCATCAATCATGGATAAGTTTGATTATTAACAGGAATGGGACTCGCCTAAGCTGAAGCTTCGGCGGAGCAGGCCGCGATAGCCCGCCCATCCGAGCAAACCCAATTCCACTTCAGGGTATGCAGAACTCTCAAAGCATGCTCTAGTTGCTATTCAATTTTAATTTTTCACTTTTAACTTAACAGGATGTGACCGCGGTAGGAATCGAACCTACGACCAATTGATTAAAAGTTATATGTCTGTGTCGTGTAAGTAAGTAAGGGTCAGCATGTTACAGGATAGTGAAACAGTCGGTATCCCACCTGTATCCCGAGAAAAGATCTAGGGGTAATCATTGTCGAGGGGGCACTATCATTGATTACTTTATCCCGTTTGTAATAATATGATTGCATTCAACTGACTACTTTTTGTCCTTTTTACTTTTCTCCAAAACTGAATTAACGAAACTGTCTACACTAGAATCTTGTCGTTGTACTTCAACGTAAAGATCGCGAAGTCCGCGTACAGATGGAAATTTCCATAGGCAAGAATCAAAATTATTATCGAGAATTTCCAATACAATCATCTTTTTCCATTGAGCTTTTTCTATTTCCACGTTAGTAATGGCTTGAGTATTATAGAATACACTACCAGATGCATGCCCCTGCTGGATAATTGGGATATAATAGAAATGTAACTCGTAAAGTCCGAGGTACGTTACCTCATCATCCTCGTTTTCAAACTCGGTGACAAAAATAGAATCAACTCTTTTCTCATTGTCAATATTTAATGATTCTCTTGGATAATGTCTTTTCCAAATGAGTTCTTCTTTCTGGGTAAGCCTTGTGAGTTCAACTACCATATCAACGTATTTGTCTTTCGTCGTGCTCATGATCACCTCTCTAGATCAAACTGCTCAAAATAATTATTTACGTACCCTTCTAATGTCAGTAAATCTCTGTATATGTCTCTAGTTGCAGTCTCAGAAAATGATTGGCTTGCTTTTTTACCAGAGAGTAACGTCATAACGGATTTCAATATATTTTTAGCTTCAGTTGAACAATCTCCAGGGATTCCATTTTTAATAAATACTAAATCAGGTTTGATTTTGCTAAATGTATCCTTTATCATATCCTTGTTGCTATTAAAATCATTTAGACATTCGATCACCGTAGATCGATTTGCTTCCAAGTTTCCCATAACGCCTGGCATTTTCTCGTTTATCAATCTAAACTTCTTAACCTTTTTAACATGAAGGGCTATGTATATCGTAAGAAGAACTCCTGCAACTGAAGCGACATCACCAATATTGGAAATAATCCAAATGATTAGTGAGAAAAAAACATCAATTGCCCATATTAAATAATTCAAATTTAGAGGAATCCCTTAATCCTTTGTTTCTATAGGACTCAATATAGGTTCTTAAATTAATTTTGAAAGAATTGTCGCCTTGTATGTGTTACACTGCAGCACATGTGCAAACTGTTCAATACGATTTTTCCGGTTTTTAATAGATTGGCAACTGATACCTGATTATTTGTCCGTTCTCTGGAAATTATTAAACAGCAACACTTTGGTGGTTATTGTAATATTTGGTATCCCTGTGGTATCCAGATAACAGCAATCAAGTTTTTTACCAGGTGTGAGAAAGTGTTGACCCATCTACTCAAATGCCTAAATTCCTGTACAAAACATTTAATAGGGAGGGGACGATGAGCAAATTCTTATTCGGATCCGTTGTTGCGGTATTGTTGACTGCTTGCATATCAGTTATTGAATTTATTCCAGAAGAGAATATGTATTTATTGATCGATTTTACGAAGCTAACAGAAAAGGGAATGCTTATTACTCCAGATGTCTATAAAGGAGACTACTTAGCGGTTGGCATGATTGACATGATCCAATATCCAAGAGCGTACATGGTTGAATTACGACCAAAGTATACTGAGGCAGAATTAGAGAAAACACCATGGATACCACCTCCCAAACCTAATAAACAATGGGTCGTGGAGAAGCCTGATCATGAACGGATCTTAGATAGCTTATATCAAATGATTACAGAAAAAGGGGGAGATGCAATCACAAGGATCGAAATCTCCTATCCTGAAAAATCGTATAATAGTGGAACTGTTTCACCAATTGTTCTTACTGGGATAAGAATAAATGGGTTTGCGATAAAACGTCTGAAAGATGAAGAGTAGCCTAGCCTAGCTCAATCACGTTAAGGGCCATAGAATTTAATTAAGTTAGACAGAGTTAACAAAGGAGGGTATCTTAATGATTTCAGGTCGATCCAAATCCTGCTACAAGTACATGGTCCTGATACTACTTTTTACTTTTTTCAAAAGTGCAGGTTTCGCAGCGGAGTGTTTTAGGTTGCAATACGGTATTTCGAAGACTGAGGCGATATTTCAGTTAAAGAAGGATAACATATATGTTGACAACTCGGGCAATTATGTTTTAGCAACCTATAAATTAACCGATCCCGATAATTATTCACTATTCAATGATAAAGGGGAAAAACATGTATTTGCTATGTATGTATTTTCGAAAAACGCAGAAAAATTAAATCGTTGTATTTTGTTCTCTATCATTTCGGAGACGCGTATGGCAAACAGGAAAATTCTTGAGGGGATGGTTTCCGTTTATATGAAATCCAGACCGATTGCTCAAGATAACAAAAATGGTTTAGATTTAAAAATTTGGGAGCGAGGTGATACCGTTGTTGACCTCTATGAACTTGCTGGAATGATATATGTTGATTTTAAATTGCTTTTTATAGATTATGATAAGAGTGCGCCAGAAATAATCATGGAAAATTCAAGTTGGGTGGGGGGATGAGCCAAAAAAGATACGGAAAATTCACTAAGCGAGTCTGTTTTGATAAGCAGCTCAAGCCTGGCACGCAAGTATGAAGTTAATAAAGGAACTAAAATTATGGCATTAATTAATTGTTCAGAATGTGGAAAAGAGGTTTCTGATAAAGCCTCAGCTTGTCCGAATTGTGGAGCACCAATTAGTGTGCATACCCCACCAAAGACATATTCCACCAATTGACAGAAATAATCAAAACTTATTCAGGAAGGAAATTCTCGCAGCTGCAGAAGAGCAATCCATAGGATTAATAACCTGTTTTGATCTGTTCCGTCTGGCACGTGGGATTATTGTAAATAACTGGCCTACATCTGCAGTGCAAGATGTACTCTATTCAGTTGGTCATATACCACCAGTTCCATCTCATTACCAGTTTGTTGGAACCATTGAAAAACACATAAGAGTTAACAATATTATCGGCTTTCAATTACAAACCGCTGAATTGGCAGTTGATGATAAAATTTCCTTCGACTTGGGTTTAGACTACCATGAAGAAGCAGTTGAATCTATAGAAATTGATAACAATCAGGTGAATCATGCTAATGTTGGAGATTTTGTAGGAATAAAGACTACGTTGCCCAAACACCAGATTCAAAAAAGAGTTAGAGTGTATAAGGTCTTATAATCAGTAGCTAGAGCATAACAAACGTTTAGAATTGACGTTCAAAGATTTCTGAGTATAAAAAACCCTCAGGTGTATCAGAGCTACATATTGAATACATGAAGGGGGCGTGCCCAAGGGGACTGGGGGGTAGGGGTTACAAAAACTCAAGTCATGGAAAGTATTGAGGAAGAGCTGTCTTAGACTAACTTCTCTAATAAAACAATCGATTGCCTGGAGGGGAGCATTATGAAATCAATTTTAGCAGTTCTACTAATGGGTTTTGCTCTATTTGCGCAGGACGTAATTGTGACACCTACAAAATCGATTTCCGGTAAGGTAGTTGCAATCGATAGCTCCTATATTGCTCTGATTGTCAGCGGGAATGAGAATGTTTCTGTTGCTGTACACAAGAACCTCAAGAGCATAGTACTTGATTCAACAGAGACAATTTTAGACAATGAAGGATTGACGGTTGGACCAGACCATAGGCTGTGGTCTAATGAAACAAGATTCCTTGCTGGGAAAAATTATCACCCCTTGAAGAAAGAACTATCAGATACTCTCAAAACAAGTTTCGCTGGAGAACTGAGAAAACTGGATAATGATGACAGGCAAACCCTTGCGCTTGAGAGGATAGCGCTGGTGTTAACAATTGAACTTGCTCTATCTATTGTGCTGATTGTGATTGCGCTAACTGCTACCCCCTGAGCAGGAACCACAAGTGGGTGAGCAACTGATTCTACATCACCTGCCTAGTTAACGTTAATCGTTACTCAGTAAAGGATTGAAGGGTATTGAGATGTGGAGTATCCCACTAGTATCCCAATAAGTGTAGAAATTAAGCTTCTGCTAGTGGGGTGAGGGGCTTGAGTGACATTTTATCTGTGAGTAATGACTTTAAGTAGTCAGGTGGGAACTTCAAATAAATCTCGGTGGTTTTCAAATCAGAATGTCCAAGCAGGTTCTTAACAAGCTCAATGCTGTCAGATTTGAGTAGCATCCGAACAGCGAATGTAGATCTGAAAGAATGAAGTGTTTTCCCGTCAGCGACTTTAGCGAGTTTCCTGAGTTTAGTAAAAGTTTTGGTGATATGCATTTTCTTATATGGATTCGTTGTAGCTAATACAAAATCATCCTGGATCTCAGAGGGGAGAGGGCTTGCTACCCCAGAAGTATCCCGCTAATTGTGTTAAATATGACCACTTATACCAACTAATGATCACGTCATCGGAAAATGTGCTCTAAATGAAAAATCCCTGTGATTCAACGGGACGTTGAGGCACAAGGACTTAGGGGTGTGATCGCGGCAGGGATCGAACCTGCGACCAATTGATTAAAAGTCAACTGCTCTACCAGCTGAGCTACGCGACCATGAAATGAGGGCTTATTAACATACGAAGCCCTTTAAAAAGCGAGGCAATATAGTTTTGTCCCCACCGCGGGCAAAACAATTTCCAAGTCAATTTAAGGTTTTTAAATCACCCATTTAGGATTGGTTGTTTTTATAAAATATTTATCTTGAGGGCATGGAAAAAACAAATAGTTCGTGGAGAGTCATCTCTACCGCGGTGTACGGAGCCCCCAATGAGGGCAAAATTTATGGCTATCTGGAAATTGATGTCACCGATGCCTGGGAGATGATCAAGACCAATCGAGCTGAGGGGCGGCGCATCACTATGACCCACCTGGTAGCGGCTGCGATTGGTAGGGCCATTGGTTGGGATATTCCGGAGATGAATGCCTTTGTAAAACGAGGGGCAGTGGTTCAGCGGGACGAAGTCATTGTGACTGTTGCGGTCAATATGCACGGCGGTAAAGAAATGACCAGCGTGAAACTTTTTGACGCTCACAAGAAGACGGTTTTTGAGATTGCCGACGATATTCGCAATCGCGTAGCACAAGCCCGGGGCGGAGATGACAATGATACCATGGACAATAAATCCTTCATGGCTAAAATCCCCTGGCCTTTTCGACGTATGGCGTTTCTCCTGTTTCGATTTATTACCAATACACTGGGTTTCCAAATCAAATCTATGGGTTTGGGTCACAACGCCTTTGGTTCTATTTTACTTTCAAATATTGGCTCTCATGGATTGACTACGGGTTGGGGCGCACTCTTCCCGGGATCCAAATTACCTGCTGTGGTAATTATGGGGAAGGAAGAGGACAAAGCCGTTGTCAGGGATGGTGAGGTTGTTGTTCGGAAGATTCTTCCACTTACAGGAACTTTTGATCATCGTATTATGGATGGCTATCATTGTGGCATGTTGGCCCATCACATAAAACGCTATCTTGAGAATGCAGATCTTCTCGCCGAAACGCCAGTGGAATTGAAAGAAGAAGCTTTAAAGAGTTAATTGAATCTGGAAGACCAGACTTAAGATTTTGACTGAACCACCCTTGTACGATATTCAATGAGAGCACAGCTGAGGAACAATCCCATATTCTGAAGGATTTTCAATAATCCCACATTGGATTCTTCACTATCCATGCTAAAACACCCACAATTAAAATCAAGACCCCGGGCCATGGCTGATGTGATTGCCAGGATAAAAACAAGTAGTAAGCTGCCGATCAGGATATAAGCCGCCCGCTGGTATCGATTTATGACCAGAGCAATCCCGCATATCAACTCAAGCCAGGGAAGAATAATTGCTGAGATATGCAAAAGGGGTAAGGGTAACAACCGATAATTCGAAATTGATTTGGCAAATAGACCGGGATTCCAGATTTTATCCAGACTGGCGTAGATAAAGAGTAGACCTAACCCGATTTGAATGCTTCGAATAAACCATTCACCGTGTCGACTCCTAAGAAAATTGTCTAAGCTGGCGCGCATCAGGGACCACTCTCAATGGGATAGCCAGCATCCCGCCATTCCTGCCAACCGCCGAAAAAGAAATTCACATCTGTAAATCCCATCATCTTCAAATCTGCAGCGAGATCAATGGAGGCATTGCAATCTTCTCCATCACAATAGGTGATGATGTGTCTGCTAAAATTCAGATTCTCTAAATAGGTAAGAGAATCCATAAAGGCATGGACAGGTATGTTGATGGCGTTTTTAATATGACCCAATCCGAAATCCTCAGGACTGCGCGCATCAAAAAACAGGGCTGTATTATTTTCAAAGGCTGAGTATGCATTTCTGAGAGAAATATTGGAGGCAGCTTCACCATCGCCATTAGGATTTATGGAGACGGCAGGTACGGCTACTCCAGCAGAATCATCACCCACCATAGTAACCTCAGTTTTTAAACCAATACCATTGGGGAGTACAGCCTGTGCAGTTATGCCTAACACGGTGGATACGACAATCAAAGTGAGAATATCTTTGATGAGTTTGTTCATCTGATTCATAACGATTGATAATAAAAGACGCTGTAATTGAATCCTACAAGAAACTAGGGAGATTCCATTTGATAGTGGAAAAGAATTGATCTGAATTCCGTATTCACCTGACTTTCAATGAGACGGCCTCTATATTCAAAGGCTATAACAAAAGGAGAAAAAAAGATGGCTGGAAAGCGTGTTGTTATTGGTGATAGTGAGGTTGAGATTCCAGATTTTGGAATGAAGACCTTTATTTATCCAGTATTATTATTATTGCTGGTCTGGATATTTTTTGCCGGACCATTTTATGTTGTAGATCCTGAACAAAATGGGGTTGTCAAAACATTCGGAAAACTCAGTGATATCACTGAACCTGGTTTAAGATTTAAATTTCCCTGGCCCATACAGACTGTTGAATTGGTCAACGTCGAAGAAGTTCGGCGTTTAGAGTTGGGTTTCCGTACAGTCAGAGCTGGTGGTGCATCAAATTCTGCTCAGTATAAAAAAGTACCTAGTGAGGCGTTGATGCTCACCGGGGATGAAAACATCGTTAGTGTGGATCTGGTAGTCCAATACAAAATTAAGGATGCTGGACAATTTCTGTTCCGTGTGGCAGACCCAGAGCGGGCTGTTTCACACGCTGCTGAAGCCTCTATCCGACAGGTTGTAGGATCTCAGCCTATTGATCAAACACTGACAACTGGAAAAGCAATGATCGAAGCAGCGACGAAAGAGTTGCTTCAAAAAGTGCTGGATAGTTATGAGGCTGGTGTCTATGTCTCTGAGATCAAATTGCAGGATGTAACGCCTCCTCAACAGGTTGATGCGGCTTTCAAGGATGTGCAATCTGCCAAAGAAGAAAAAGAGAAGAAAGTGAATATTGCCCTGGGATATCAGAATGAAATTATCCCCCAGGCCCGTGGAGAAGCAGCTCAGGCTTTCCAGGAGGCTGAAGCTTTCAAGCAAAAACGTATCAAAGAGGCTCAGGGTGATGCATCACGCTTTACTCAAATGCTTTACCAGTATCGTCTGGCCAAAAATGTTACCAAGACACGTATGTATCTTGAAACCATGGAAGAGATTCTTCCTGGTCTTGATAAGTATATTGTTGATGGAAAAGATGCAGGTGGTCTGGTGAATGTTCTAAGTCTTGAGAAAGTGAAAGGGGGTGCGAAATGAGAAATATTGGTTTAATTATTGTTCTCATCTTAGCCCTTCTCGTTCTATGGGGCGGTGTCATGATCGTCGACGAAACCGAGCAAATCGTGATTGTTCAATTGGGAAAACCTGTTCGCAATATTATGAAACCTGGTTTGAACTTCAAGATCCCGTTTATCCAGTCAGCTACTGTTTTTGAAAGAAGACTGCTGGAATATGATAGTGCACCCAATACCATCTTAACCGAGGATAAGAAAAACCTGATTCTGGATAACTATGCTCAGTGGAGAATTTCTGATCCTCTGAAATTCATGCAGACCATGCGCACCCAGGCCCTGGCTCAATCTCGTTTAGATGATATCATTTATTCAAGCCTTCGAGTACAGTTGGGTACCCACCTCATGCATGAAATTGTATCCACCATGCGCGATTCACTCATGCATAAAGTGACCCAAAATGCCAATTTTACCGCTGCGGATTACGGGATCGAGATTGTGGATGTTCGTATCAAGCGGGCGGATCTTCCTCGTGAGAATGAACAGGCTGTTTTTGATCGCATGAAGGCTGAACGTGAAAGAATGGCCAAGCAGTTCAGATCTGAGGGTGATGAAGAAGCAGTTAAAATCCGCGCCGAAACCGATAAAGATCGCGAGATCATTCTGGCTGATGCTTATAAGTTAGCTCAGGAGGTTCGTGGAAATGGTGAGGCTCAGGCGATTAAGATATACGCCGATGCCTACAAACAGGATCCGGATTTCTATGAATTCATTCGAACCATGGATGCCTACAAGAAAGTCTTTGATGACAAGACCAAGCTTGTATTGACACCAGAATCCGATTTTCTCAGATATCTAAAGGAAATGAAATAGTCTTTAAAATTATCCTTAAGACACTCTGTAAATGTAACCCAGGGGTGGCTGTCGTAATGGCAACCACCCCTTTGTTTATTCAAAAATTTTGGTCCCAAAAAGGATTGCGGCAACAAAGAGCTAATTTATATTCAGCGGCTTTAAAATAACGAAGCAATGAATAGCGAAAAGAGGCACCGATATGAACATGTTTCCTGATCTTCACTCCACCACAATTCTGGGAGTCAGACACAATGGCAAAGTCGCCCTGGGCGGAGATGGCCAAGTCACCTTCGGGGATACAGTGATGAAACATGGAGCAGTTAAAATCCGCTCTATCTATGACGGTGACGTTCTGGCAGGATTTGCAGGATCTGCCGCAGATGCTTTTGCACTATTTGAGAAATTTGAAGCCAAGCTAGATGAATTCGGTGGTGATCTTGTGCGAGCCGCGGTGGAACTGGCCAAGGATTGGCGTATGGATAAAATGCTTCGAAATCTTGAAGCCATGCTGGTTGTTATGGATATCGATCATGGACTGATTATCTCTGGCAATGGTGATGTAGTTGAGTCCGATGATGGCGTCATGTCCATCGGATCCGGCAGTCCCTATGCTACAGCCGCTGCACGTGCCTTTATCGCCAGTGGGAAAAAGTCCCCCAAAGAAATTGTACGTATGTCCCTGGAAATCACTGCTGACATTTGTATCTACACCAATGACAAAATAAATATTTTAGAATTGAAATAAGAGAACACAGTATACATGAGTAAATTTTCACTTACACCCAAGCAAATCGTCCATGAATTGGATAAATATATTATTGGTCAGGATAGTGCGAAAAAATCCGTGGCCATTGCCCTGCGAAATCGTTGGAGACGTCAACAGGTTACTTCAGAGATACGTGATGAAATTCTCCCCAATAATATCATCATGATCGGCTCCACTGGAGTTGGGAAAACTGAAATCGCCCGACGACTGTCTAACCTGGTGCAAGCTCCTTTTGTAAAAGTTGAAGCCTCAAAATTTACTGAAGTTGGTTATGTGGGTAGAGATGTGGACTCAATGATTCGTGACCTGGTCGACAACAGCTACGTTATTGTCAAGTCAGAGCATGAGATTACCGTTCGTGAAATGGCCCTTGAAATGACCAATGAACGTATCATGGATTTACTTTTACCCCCACTGAATAACCCTGATAAAGAATCTGCTGAGTATCAACGCTATCAAACCACCCGCGGGAAAATGTATACCAAACTCATGGCTGGTGATTTTGAAGATCGTCAGGTGGAGTTCAATGTTCAAGAAGATAGCAGCAGTGCCATGATGCAGATCTTCAGCCCCATGGGGATGGATGACCTCGGTATGAATATTCAAGATATGCTGGGCAATGCCATGCCTAAAAAGAAGAAGATGCGTCGTTTGAGTGTGACCGAGGCAAGGGTGTTAATTACTGCAGAAGAATCTGACAAACTCATTGATGAGGAAAAGGTTCAACATGAGGCAATTCGTCGAGCCGAACAGGATGGTATCGTATTCGTTGATGAGATCGATAAGATCGCCGTTGAACGAGGTGGCAGCGGTCCAGATGTATCACGGGAGGGTGTCCAGAGAGACATTCTGCCAATTATTGAGGGCAGCACAGTTAAAACCAAATATGGAACTCTGACAACAGATCACATTTTATTTATCGCAGCAGGGGCATTTCACATGTCCAAACCTTCTGACCTCATTCCAGAGCTGCAGGGTAGATTTCCGATTCGCGTGGAACTTGAAAATTTGACTGAAGACGATTTCATTCAAATTCTAACTCAGCCTAAATCTGCACTGTTAAAACAGTATACCGCATTGGTGGGTGCGGAAGACGTCAAAATTACTTTTAACAAAGATGCCATCGCAGAGATTGCCAGAGTGGCCTTTGAAGTCAATGAAAGTATGGAAAATATTGGTGCGAGACGACTGCATACCATCATGAGCAAACTGCTTGAAGAGACTCTGTTTGACTTGCCTGATGATAAGACAAAAAGTATAAAAGTTACCAAATCCATGGTTATCAAAACATTCAAGGACACCATGGCTGATCAGGACTTGAGTAAATACATACTCTAGAGAAAGATAATTGAAGACACAATATCAAATCAAAATGCACACATTAAGGACTCCGTCTATAGGCGGAGTTTTTTTTATCAATTGAGATAAAGGAGGTCTAATGAAGCGAGATTTTTTAGCCGTAACAGATTTTAGCAAGGAAGAGATCTATGAAACATTCCGCATTGCAAAACAGTTAAAAGCAGATGTAAAGGCAGGGAAAGAACATCATTATTTTACCAATGAGACGATGTCCATGGTTTTTGCAAAGCCCTCCTTAAGAACACGGGTAAGCTTTGAAACGGGTATGGCTCAATTTGGTGGACATGCTCTTTACCTGGGACCAAACGATATCAGCATTGGAAAACGCGAATCTGTCAAAGATATCTCACGAGTGATTTCTCGCTATAACAATTGGATTATGGCGCGCCTTTTCAAACATGAGCATATGCTAGAAATGGCGAAATATGCAACCGTACCGGTGATCAACGGTTTAACTGATTATAATCACCCCTGTCAGATCATGGCTGATATGTTGACCATTTATGAACACCACGGCAAGGTTGAAGGTCAGAAGGTTGTCTTTATTGGTGATGGAAACAATGTCTGCAATTCATTCCTCAATTTTGCCAGTGTCATTCCCTATCATTTTGTGCTGGCTGCCCCAGAGGGATATGATCCAGACCCTGAAACTTTAGCCAGAGCGCAAGCTGCTGGTCTCAGCAAAATTGAGGTCATTCGAGATCCAATTGAGGCCGCCAGGGATGCCGATGTTCTCTATACAGATGTGTGGACCTCCATGGGTCAGGAAGCAGAACGTCAAAAACGATTGGATGATTTTGATGGTTTCCAGATTAATGGTGACCTGCTCAGTCATGCCAAGTCGGATGCCCTGGTCATGCATTGTCTTCCTGCTCATTACGGTGAAGAGATCACTGAAGATGTACTGGATGGACCAAACTCAGTCGTATTTGATGAAGCAGCAAATCGTATGCATGCCCAAAAGGCAGTGATGGTGATGCTGGCTAAATTTGGTGGAGCTGATATTAAAATCTAGCTCCTCGAAGCATCAAGTGTTAAATATCTAGTAAATAAAAAAGCCCTGAGGGGGCTTTTTTATTTACAGTTCTATAAGAAACATCTCCTATGGCGTGCGGAAACCAGTAACTGGGGTAAACACGTTAATATCTTCAGTATCCTTAGAGTACCCTGACACGAACCAATAATACAAGGTATTACCGTTAAGGGGAGTGGTGGCATTCGATGGATAAGTGATGGTCATTTCAGAATCCGAAGTTGCATCAATAGTTGATTCCCAGATATCACCTGTTTGAGAAGAGGTTCTCACAATGATCTTATACTTCTCAGCATCAGCGACATTAACCCAATGGAAGGTAGGGGTCAGTGTATCAATTGCATTCCCATCAATGGGCGAAACCAACGTTGGTACTTCAAGTGGTGTATCAGAAACTGGCCCAGCGGCAGGTGCTTCTAGTACCCCTCCCATATCGTAGGCAATTAATTTATAATGATACGTAGTACCAGGTGTAACCGCTTCATCGATGTAAAAGTTATCTGTTGTAGAGTCAAGAAAGGACTCTGAATTGGTGGGGAAGAGTCCACCTGCATCGGATCTAAAGATTTTGTAATGCGAAAAATCAGATTCGGTGTTATGATTCCATGTCAATTCAACATTCACCTGAAATTCAGTAGGTTTATTGTGAGCCATAATTTGCAGATTGGTTGGGGTTTGCGGCGGATCCAAGTTGATGGGAATAACTGAAACGACATCAGTAAATCCACTTTCATTTCCCTCTGAATCATATGCAGTGAGTTTATATGAATACTCTGTTTCATAGTCAAGCCCAGCATCCATATAATAATTTGTCTGCAAGGCAGCAATAGAGGTAAAATCAACACTGCCATAGCTTCGATATAGGGTATATCCAGCAAGGTCATCTTCAGTATTTTCATCCCATGTGAGGTAGACGCCACCATCGCCAGAAAGTGCGTCGGAGGAACTGAAATTCATCGGTGTTGCAGGCGCATCACTATCATCTTCTTCAGGATCGCTACACGACCACATGAAAAGTGCCAGGCTGATAGCTAAAAGTATAGACAGGTAACGTTTTATCATATATCCTCCAATTATTAATGTCTGCTAATTTAATATTATTAGCTGAGAGTCAAGCGCATTATCACGAGGAGTGTCTCTGCACTATTGAATCAATTCTATTGTCGAGATATGGTGATTTTAGAAGGAGTTGATCAGATCCATTGATTTTGGAGTGGGATTTTACCCGACCCGTCTGAATTATCCTGGACGTAATGGGGGAGGGCATAGCCAGGGACTTCGCCCTGAAGTTCTTTAAGTAGTTCCAGACCACGCTGTTTTGACACACGGAGATGACTGGTTCCCTGGACCATGTCAGCCTGGTGGAGGTAATATGGTTTTACCTTCATCTCAATCAGGGACAGAAACAACTTTTTTAATGCTTTCGTCGAATCATTGACACCCCTGAGCAGCACACTTTGATTCAGAAAGGGGATGCCCATGGATACCCAGTTCAGGATATGCTGGCGAGCTGTTTCAGTTATTTCGGCGGAATGATTAAAATGTGCCGACACCCAGACCGGTTTTTGAAGTGAAGTGATCATCTCTCCCAATGCGGGTGTGAGCCTGAAGGGATTGACCACGGGAAGGCGTGTATGAATCCTGATAACCCTGAGATGTTGAATACTATCAAGCTCATTTAGAATAGCGAGGAGTGCCTGATCTCCCAGGGTGAGCGGATCGCCGCCCGTGAGGATGACTTCCTCAATCTCGGGGTGGAATCTGATGTATTCATAGGCGGCGCGGAGATCTTCCTCACGGGCGTTGTGCGCCGTATCTCCAACCAGTCGTTTTCTGAAACAGAATCTGCAATATACGGCGCACTGGGCCGTTGGTATGAGCAGGACTCGATTGCTATAGCGATGGATCAGAGCTTTCAACGGCCGCGATCCGCGAGCGGGATTCTCGTCTCCAATGGGATCGATGAGTTCCTCAGGTAAAATGTTGAGCTCTGCAGAAGAGGGAACTATCTGCCGGTAAATTGGATCAGTATCATCATATTGATTTATCAAACCAAAATAATAGGGTGTGATTCCCATGCGGTAATTGGAGGTAATCTCATCGAACTGGTTCTTGGGCATATGAATGTTGCTTCCGGCACTTTCCAACCAGGTAGTGAGAGTTGTCAGGTCTTTGCAGCTATGAGCGTGCTGCCAGGTCCAGTCGTTCCAACGGGGGTTTTTAGCATAAGAAATCATGAGCGAGTCTAAACCATGGGGGATTGAATGAAAACGCTTTTTCAGGTAATTATGGTACATAAGAGAACAAATCTTTCAGGTGTCATATAATCCTTTTAGTCTCGCAACCTGCCGATTGAATCCTGACTGTCTCGCTGAGGGAACTCGAAGCGTGAGTTATTCGTGGATCCATATCCTTCGAGTCCGTCCTATGGACTGCCCTCAGGAAGACAAAATAGGTTCTCTCGGTCTGTCTCGCTGAGGGAACTCGAAGCATGAAGGGTCTCGGAGCGTGAGTTATCTGTGGGTCGATATCCTTCGAGTCCGTCCTGTGGATTGCCCTCAGGAAGACAAAATCATTTATCTCTTCCATCACCACCTCCCTTTATGTCCCACAGAGGCTCTCGACCTGTGGACCAGAATCCGAGATGATTGGAATTAGGCATAAAAAAAGAGCCCCGATCAGGATCGGAGCTCTTAGAAGACAAGTATGCAATAAAGCTATTCTGCGATAGACTCTAGCAGGTATTGAGCAATATCCTTGCTTGATGTTGTTGCATCCAGCTCTTCGGCCTTGATACCATCATTTATCATGGTGGCGCAGAAAGGACAGGCTGTGGCCACTTCATCTGGATTAATAGCCTTCACATCCTCCATACGTTCAACATTGATGGTTTTGTCACCCAGGGTCTCTTCCAGCCACATGCGACCACCACCAGCTCCACAACACATACCTTCATTCTTGTTCCGGGGAAATTCTTCAAGCTTCACTCCAGGTATTGCCTTGATCACATCCCGTGGAGCATCATAGATGTCATTGTGTCGACCGAGATAACATGAATCATGATAGGCGATGTTAGCGTTGCTAGCTTTGGAGGGACTCAGTTTACCCTGATCTACGAGCCCAGCTAGAAATTCAGCATGATGGATCACTTCGTAATTTTTCCCAAGAGCTTTGTAGTCGTTTTTAAATGCGTTCAAGCAATGTGGGCACTGGGTTATAATTTTGGTAACATTGTAATTATCGAAGGTGTCGATATTTTGTTGGGCCATCATCTGGAATAGATATTCATTTCCAAGGCGACGAGCTGAATCACCGGTACAGGTTTCTTCAGTACCCAGCACAGCATAATCAACATTTGCATGGTTCATCAACTTAACCATGGCCTGGGAGACTTCTTGTCCACGGGCATCATAGGCACCGGCACACCCAACCCAATAGAGATACTCAGCCTTACCCTTTTCACGCATCTTCGGAACCCTCAGGTCTCCGATCCATTTCTCACGATCCTGTGGGGACTGTCCCCAGGGATTGCCATTCACTTCAAGATTTTTAAATGTAGTGACAGCCTCTTTGGGAAATTTGCTCTCCATCATCACCAGGTCCTGGCGAGCACGTAAAATGTCGACCATGGGTTCGTTTGCTACGGGACAAACTTCCACACAATATCCACAACTGGTACAAGCCCATATTGCATCTTCAGAAAGCATCCAATCTGCCAGGCGGTCAGTTGTCTCCACACCCTTGGCGAGATCAGAGACATGATCCCATATGTAATAGCGTTTATTTACCTCAATGGCTGATGGTGAGAGCGGTTTCCCCGTGATATAGGCTGGGCAGGCATCCTGACATCTGTTACACATGATACAGGCATAAGCATCCAGGATATTTTTCTGAGGTAAGTGTTCGAGTAGCGCAGCACCATATTGCTCCAGAGATTCATCTTCAAAATCAATTGATTCAAATGATGCAGAGGTGTGTTCATTATTGGTGATCATGTGGTTGAGCGGACCCATGAAAAGGTGGGCATGTTTGGTAGTTGGGAAGTAGGGAATAAAGGCCAGGATGAGACCAATAGCCAGCCACCAGGCCGCATGTTCGCTGAATACCAGAGTTCCAGGATTGAATCCATTCCATAGGGTTGCCAGGGCAGATGCGGTGGGTTGAAAGGCATCAGTACCAGCCTGTGCAAGTTCAAATGATGCACCTACCAGTCTGAACCCAACATGAAAGAAGATGAAAAATGCCACGAGGGCGGAGTCATTAAAAACACCTCTCCTTGCTTTCTCATTCAGCATGACAGTTTCATTGATATGCAGAGCTGGATCGTTCTGTATAAAGCGTCTGAAGAGAAAATAAACGACACCCAAAAGCACGATTACACTAAAAATATCCACAAAAAGACGATAGATATTTCCTGCAATGGAATCGGGTAGAAAATGAAATCCACTAAACAATCCATACATGATATCAATCAAGTTCACCAACATATAGAGGATGAAGCCCCAGGAAACACCTGTGTGAACTATGGTGGCGATTGGTCGGGTTTTAAAAAGTGGCTTGCCAAAAAGAGCTAGTATACCTGATGGGATGCGCTTGAAAATAGCGGGCCAGTCAATGGGATTGGCACCTCTCCCAATAATCTTAAACATATTAGTGAAAGTTGTGCGTGTAGCCCCCAGTGATCCTAGTAAGACAAGTATAAATACCGCTTTTTCCCAACCTGTTAACATGAAAATTATCCTCCGTAATGCCAACCTGTCTCGGAGAGACACATGGCTTGCTCTTCTTCTTTATGAATACCTGAATCTACAACCTGGGAGATGATGATATGATGGTCTCCCTCTTCAACGATAGTTTTAACTTCACAGGCCAGCCAGGCAGGGCTGGAATCCAGTATGGCTCCCCCTAACTCGTGAGGTTTTGCAGGGAAGCCTCCAAAGGTCTTGTTGTCCCAGGAGCCAGGCTTAAAAAATGCACCAGCCAGACCTTTATCGTTTTTGCTTACAAGACTAATAAGTAGATTTTTATTGCTGTTGATCGCCTCATACAATCTACTATCTGCTTTGACAGCCATGGTCACGAGAGGTGGCTCAAAACTGCTCTGAGTGAACCAGGTAACTGTTGCTCCCACGGCGTTTGAACCTTTTCCAGAGGAAACGATGGCAACGTTGTGATGGAACAAACGCAATGTATGTTTTTTTGCTTCTAAGTTGAAAGTCATGATAGATTCCTTTGGTTGTTTAGAACTAATCTAGTCAGACTCTTGTCATTTATCAAATGAAAGCCCACCCCCAAAAATGAGTGGAGATATGATCAATTTTTGTGTCTGACTTATTGCAAATATTGAACCGAACTCAGTCTTGTCGGCAGGTTCAATAAATTATTATACTCCCGTTAAAGCATTGAGTAAAAGTTGGGTATCTTCATCACGGAGTGCATGAATTTGACCCTGCAGCCCCAATCGCCAGTTTTTCGCCGGCCATTTTCTGAAATGGAGGAGTATTTCTGAGAAATCAGACATATTCAACCAGTATGGTTCAGCCAGAATGAGGTGGGGAGAAATTTGAAATCTCCAGGGATAACACTCCTGAGGATCCTTGCCCAGATTGACCCAAATTTTATCTGAAGCTTCTGTCACAAAGGAATCTATGCTCACAACAGCGGCTAATTTCTGTTCCCCCGTGATGTAGTAGAAAAAGTAGTCTCCCGGCTCAATCTCATGGGCTTTTTTACGATGACGCTTCTTCAAGCCCTGCTGGGTGAAATTGAGCTTGGATGTAATATCCAAATTCTGTTTTGATGAAATAATGAGCCAGCCTGACATGGGCTATGCAAATCTCTGGTTGATTGAAAGCAACTAAACTACTAGGGTTGCATCCGGGATTAACCGAGTTTTACTTTTACACTTGATGGGTCCATCATCGAACCCATGACATCAAGGTCATTGTTGGCAGCATGGTGGCGGAGAATGTGATAGATAAGTATTTCCTGACCAACCAGAGACAATTGTTCACTGATGTCATCAATGGATAAATATTCATCACTTCCACTCAATAACTCAAGCAGGGAGTTTTTAATAGCAAGAACATTACTGGCGGCTTTTTTGCCAGCTTCCACCCCTGGTTGATGATAGGCATTAATATTGATCAGGGTGGCATAGAGACCGACAGCACGTTCATAGAGCGCTATAAGAGCGCCAATGCTACGTGGTGAGACATCAGGAATGGTAATGGTGATGGATTTACGATCGCTGCTGCTGAGAGCTGTCTGGGTACCTTTATAAAAGCCGAATAGATAATCACCACTACTGTTTTGTCCATCCACCAGGATGGAGGGGCCTTCTCGATCTGAAAGAACTTCGATAAAGGTAACGAAAAAATTGTTTAGCCCATCGCGTAGTTGCTGGACATAGGCATGCTGATCAGTTGACCCCTTGTTGCCGTATACAGCAAGACCCTGATTCACAATATTACCCTGAGTATCCAGGCGTTTTCCGAGGGATTCCATAATCAGCTGTTGCAGATATCTGCTGAAGAGGAGTAACCTGTCCTTATAAGGTAATACAACCATGTCTTTGCTGCCCTTTCCATCACCGAGGATGAACCAAGCTTGAGCCAGGAGGGCTGCTGGATTCTTAGAAATGTCTGTGGAACGAGTGACCTCGTCCATGGTGGCAGCCCCTGCTAAAAGGGCGTCAATATCTATACCTAGTAGTGCAGCAGGGAGGAGGCCTACCGCAGACATCACTGAGGTCCGACCACCGACCCAATCCCACATGGGAAAAATGGATAACCAGTTGTCCTCGGAGGCGAGTTTATAGAGTTGGCTGTCCTGCCCAGTAATTGCTATGGCTTGTCTCCCAAAATCCAGCCCCTGATTTGTGAAGACATTCTGGGTTTCCAGCATACCATTGCGGGTTTCTGCAGTGCCCCCAGATTTTGAAATTACAATAACGAGAGTTTCAGATAAAACCCCTGACAAGCCTGAAAGCACACGGTCCATACCATCAGGGTCAGTATTGTCAAGGAAGTGGATTCTCATAACCGTTTTGGGATCTAAGGCATCAGCAATGAATTGCGGACCTAGAGCAGATCCACCTATGCCTATTAATAAGATATTGGAAAAAGCCAGCCCCTGAGGATTGAGTAATTGACCCTGGTGCACAGTGGCAGCAAATGATTTAATGCTGTTTATTGTCTCTTCAATTTGCATGCGAATTTCAGTTGAAGGTGCCAGTGTGTGGTTTCTCAACCAATAGTGACCAACGGTTCGGTTTTCATCAGGATTAGCAATAGCACCATTTTCAAGATTTTGCATCTCATTCAAGGCTTGGCTTATAGCAGGCTCTAGATTGGTGATAGAAGTCTCGGTGAGATCGGCATCATTCAGATCCAGAAAGAAATTGAGGGTCATATTCGTATACAATTTATCAGAATAGCTTTTGAGTGTGGATGATGTAGGCATCAGGGTATCCTCTGTAAATGAAAATATTTAATACTTGTCCAATATATATGGAGTGGTTGAGAGTTGAACAATAAACTTGGTTTCAGAAAAGAAAACCCCCTAGAAGACAGGGAATCTTCAAGGGGGCAAGTCAGTGGAGATTATCCGATGCGATAAAATCTGACTAGTTTACAGGAAGCTAGGTCAAAAACAGCTGTGGAATGTTGAAATAGATATGGAAAGAATTAGTTGATGTGCTCTGAAACTCATCACTCATTTGAACCTTTCCAATATCTCTAATCATCATGTTTCCTCAATGCTTTTGTAGCGTCATTATGTCAACTATACACTCAATAGGTATGCCAATACACATAAATTCAATATAACATATTGTATTATATAGATATAAAGCAAGGTGGCGTCTGTGAAAGAAATTGAGTAAAATCAAGTTTCGATATAATGCGATATCATAATGATATAGTAACATCCAGACAAATAAACGATCATTTATTGAGTTATACATCCACATATTTTGTCCAGAAAAACGGGTGAAGAGTAGGCAACAAGGTTAAAGGTGACACGACCTTGGTGGTTGTATTTTTATCGTGAAAATAGAGCGGTGGTTAGAGTGCTAATTATTCATGTTTGATGTGGAAGGCGTTTCGTAGATGGCTTTTTATGCGAACAGCAAAAATTATAAATACAGATTCTACTATATATATAAAGGGCTTTCTGTAGAATTTGGGGATACCAATAGGAGGAAGAGACTGACAGTATGTACTTAACAATTACTAACGGTAGCTACATAAAAGCACATATTACATTATGCACATAAATATGACAGGGGAAATTCGATTGACAAGTTTAATATTATTGCGAATATATAAAGTATAATGGAATATGGTAAGCATGGAGATGCGCCGGTTGAGAATGATTACCAGGACTTCGACTAGCTGCGCGGAAGTACCCCTGCCGACATGAGAAAAATGATGAATAATCGCAGATATCATCTCAATATGGTGCTGTATAACAGTTACATCAAATCAGAATTTTCACATTCAACTCAACGAGATTCCTCGCCGCATGAGAATTTCTGACCAGCAAACTTTTTTTCTCAAAAAGTTAATATAAATGATAGAATAACTCACCAATATTATTGTGTAACGTT
The DNA here is from genome assembly GCA_013202495.1 of Fidelibacterota bacterium. Classification (GTDB taxonomy): domain Bacteria; phylum Fidelibacterota; class UBA8477; order UBA8477; family JABMPR01; genus JABMPR01. Next base: position 36,379 of record JABMQQ010000099.1, read on the forward strand.
TGGTGTATTGCAACAAGATAAATATGTTAGTAGCAAATATTATAATGAGCATCTTATAATGTGAGTTAAAATTGATGGGTCCGTATGCCTAATTTCACTTCGAATGACTCCAAAATAATTGGAAATAGTTATCGATATCTGGGTCATTTCAGTGTATAAAATATATCACATTAGATTATTATCGTGTTTAAAATCATCCCCAAATATCATCTCCACGAATGGATTTAATCTCAATTATTGGTTCAGATCAATTTTCTAAACAGGCTATAATTGGTTGCTGAAAAAGAATGAATATTTAGTGAAGGATTTGATGAAATCCTTGCTCAGCACCAGCCAAAATGAGGCGAAATCTACTTGGTAAAAAAATAGCAATATTCCAGGTGATGTAATAAAAATATGCGAAATGTGACAGTATTTGTCAAAAAATTGTGACACTCCATTCCACCATTCCAAATATCCTGCAATAAAAAACAATATAAAAGCATAATAAACAATGAGATAAGTGATGTGTTTTATGGTGGCATGTCATTTGACTTATATAAGGAAGAGACTATGAGAACGAAAAACGAAACATACAGCAGCCAAACAACGAGAGAGAGAACCTCTGTCTCCCCAAAAACGGATTGGCTGAAATCATCCGAGACCGCAATTGCCGGAACGAATGCTGAGAACAGCAATCTGGCTGGAGCTTGGAAAAATAGAAAAACTTCGGTTCAGAATCACACTGACCAGATGATTAAATCCATTTTGAATGTGACAATTCTCACATCAAAAATGGGTGATAAATCAGCTCAAAGAGCTTCAGGACAAAATGAAATGGAGCGCAACCTGGTGGGTAATCAAATCGAGTTGAAGGAGAGAAAAATGAAAGATGTGTTAGGCAATATTACAAAATACGCAATATCTGCTATTATGTCTCTTTCGGTGGTTATGGGCCAGGGCATTCCAAAGTTGGATATCCATATTGACGATCAAAAAGTCAACCTGACTGCAGCTGAAATGAAAGATGCTTCCCTGGTTAATTACATCCCTGGAGACACAATCCGTTATGTCATTACCGCCTCAAATGTTGGTGATGGCCTGATGAAGAATCCTGAGATAGTGGATCCTGTTCCTGCTGGGGTGACATATGTCCCGAACACTGCTAGGGGTGCGGATACTGAGATCACCTACTCGATGAATCAGGGCAACACCTACATGGCATGGCCTCCATTTTATACAGTGAGAAATTCAAAGGGCATTCTGGTTAAGCGAGAAGCAACACCAGAAATGATCACCCATATCAAGTGGAACATTTCCAAAAATCTTGATCCTGGTGATGTGTCATCCATGGAATTCCTCGTGGTGGTGGACAAATGAATATCAAAACTTTATTGAACGATGATTCCAGCATGGAATCCCAAAATATGATACACAAACAGAAGCTAACAAAAGGAGGGTTTAAAATGAAACCTACACGCTTCTTAATCGTCGCAATAGTCCTGATGGGACTTGTTGCTACAACCAGTGCTGCCATAACAGAGGCTGGCACTGTAATCGAGAACCAGGCATTTGGTAATTACAATGATGCCAATGGAAATGCTATGACTGAAGTCTTTTCAGCCGTGGTCCAAACAACAGTGAGTCAAGTAGCTGGTGTAACTCTAGGTGGAAACCTGGCTAACCCAGTATCAGCAATGGACTCAACCCTGTATGCTGTGACTTTGACCAATAGTGGTAATGGTAAAGACACCTACACCATTGGAGCTACAGAGTCAGCAACTACTGGTGCATTTGATTTCTTCGTCTACCACGATGCTGATGGTAGTGGAACTATCAATGGCACCGAAGGTGATACTGAAATTACACTCACAGATTCAGTAACGTTCGGTGGTTTTTACGATCTGCTGATTAAGGTTGTAGATGTCACAGTTGGTGGCGCTGATCCTGGTGAACAGCATGTTGTCACTTTGACAGCTACGACGACCTTTGGCACAGATTCGACTGCCTCAGTTACTCTGACATCTACCATCCAGGCTGCAACGGTTGCAGGTACAACAGAGATTACTGGTAATCCCGATCCTGCTCCAGGTGAAGCGATTACATACGAATCCTGTTTCACGAATGAAGGTACTTCGATTGCCTACAATCCAGTGTATACAACCGTGATGCCTAGCAACACAACTCTGGACACCACATCCGTTCGTATCGATGGTGGTAGCCCGGTAACTGTGAACACAAATGGAACAGGTCTATACCAATATGACATCCCATCGCGCACATTGACGATGAATTTGGATTCTCTTGGTTTTACAACTGGTGTTGATGATGGAGTCTGTATCAGCTTTAATGCTGTTGTAGATGATCCATCGGCTGCAGGACTACCCATTGATTTTCCTGCTAACAACCCAGAGCTCACCTATGAAAACGCAGGTGGAGATCCCTATCCAGGTACAACCCCATCGGAAGGTACAAGCTTCCCACCAGGTGGTGTTGAAGTTGATCAGACCTTTGGTGTCTCTCTCGTTGGTGTCAATGCTCCATATAATTATACCGGCGATCCTGGAGATACCTTGATCTATGACTTTACCGTGACCAACGATGGTAACGGTGATGATACTTTCACACTCTCTGATACATCAAGTTTCGTGACATGGGTATTTTATTTAGACGGCGATAACGATGGTGTCCTCTCAGTTACTGAAAAATCAGTTGGTGGTGTTATCACCGTAACTGGAACACTAACTGCTAATCAAACGGTTTACTATATAGCAATTGGTACCATCCCAGTTGGAACAGCTGATGGCGCGACTGATGCAAGTATCCTCATCGCTGCAACCTCAGTTGGTGCTGCAACAACAACATCCTCAACTGGATCTGCCTCAGCAACCTGTACTGCTCCTATCCTTACACTGGTTAAGAGTGTTTCACCAACAGGTGCCCAGCCTCCAGGTACTGAGCTGACATATACGATTATCGTTGCAAATAGTGGTACTGGTGTGGCAACAACTGTTGCCGTGTCAGATGCCATTCCTGCTAACACAACATATGTTGCAGAAAGTATGACTGTAGATGCTGCAGGTGACGATGATGACAATGTTGTCGATGGCATAGAGACCGTAGATAATGCTTCCAAGGAAGCAAGTTCTGTTCTTTTTGACTTTGACACAATTCCTGCTGTCACTGCTGGAGATGATACAGACATGCACACCCTGACTTTCAAGGTAACCATAGACTAAGGTTATCGAAGGTTAGCTAGTGATTATTAGGTTCAAAACCCTCCACACGAATTCCGTGAGCGGATGATGAGACGATTACTCGCCTTAATCTCCCTCATGGGAGCCGTGGTTTTTGGTCAGGTTCCAGTTGGTACCGAGATCATAAATGTTGCCCAATCATCCCATCAGGATGGCAGTGGAACAACATTTGTGGGTTCTTCAAATGAGGTCATCACGATCGTATCTGAAGGGTATCAACTGGCAATCTCCAAAACCGCTAGTGCAGCTGTTGTTGCACCAGGCGAGAGTTTGACCTATACAATCACTGTTACAAATACGGGAAATATTTCCCCTGCACCATTTACCATCACAGACACACTGAGCTCCGGTCTTGATATTACATCAAGCACCCCTGAAGCCAGTGTATCAAATCAAGTAGCAGTTTGGAACGTCGCCAGCATTGCTGGAGGCCAAACATTGGTATTTGAACTTGAAGTTCTGGTAGATGAGAACCTGTTGGCCGATGAGGTTATATCGAATACAGCCTGGTTGGCCGTTTCTGATGGTTTTCTTCTAGCTAGTGAATCAGCTGATGTAAACATCGGTGCACATTCAGATCTATTGATTACAAAAATGGTAGCTGAAGATGTATCCGCTATTGGAGATACAGTTCACTATAGCATTAATGTATACAATACTGGCAATATCCCATCAACTGAAACCGTCATCAATGATGTATTACCAGAGCATGTATCATTCGTAAGTGCATCCCATTCGGGTGTAATTGTGGATAGTACTGTGTCCTGGAATGTTGGTGAAATGATGTCGGGAGACTCTGTAAATGTCTCCCTCGACGTTATTGTTGATGCGACTATGCCAGCCAATGCAGACTTAACCAACCATGCATCAGTTGAGAACGCAGAGGGAGTTTCTAAAGAAGCTTCAGTTCATTCATTTGCAAATCCCTGGATTCAGACCATTAGTAAATGGGCTGCTGATCAGGAATATGCGTTTGGTGATACGGTAGAGTTTACGATTACTATCGATAATACTTCACCGGATCCTGTGCATGCCATCTCAGTGCATGATACACTACCAGAACCTCTGGAGTTTGTATCTGCATCTAATGGTGGCTCCTTTGAAAACGGCGCGGTTGACTGGACGCTTGGAACTCTGAATGCCGGAAATGTTATTACCCTGAATGTCGTTACAACAGTCGGATCCTTACTTGAGGCCCGACCCGAAATCACAAACAGAGCTTGGATTTCTACAGCCAATGCTGGAACCAGCTGGGGTGACCATGTTGTGTCGCTGGCAGCCTTCCCAGAATTGGTATTAGAGAAGCGATCATCTGCAACTGTCCAGGCAGGGGATTCACTGGTTTACACATTTATAATGCGTAATACTGGAAACTCAATGGCTCATGACGTAGCCTTGATTGATACCCTACCCGCACATGTTTCCTTTGGCTCTACTTCTGGTGATTTTACTTATGATGAAGCTTCTCATAGCATTCTTTGGAATGTGAACGAGATTGCCTCAAGTGCCACTGACTCACTTGTTATGGTCACTTATGTTGACTATCCAGTTGTCGATGGTACTACGCTCGAAAACACTGCACATCTATCTTGTGTTGAAGGAAGTGTGTCTCAATCTACATCTATCACTGAAATTCTCTCAGCTCCAGGATTGTTTCTGGATATGAGTGGAACCAGTACTGTAGTGGCAGGCGACACCCTTCAACTCAGACTTGATTATCGCAATTTGGGAACCGAGACAGCCACCGGTGTTGTTCTTACTGATACACTGGGAACTGATCTGGAATATCTCAATGCTTCACGTGAACACACTTACGATCCTGAAACTGGAATTATTACCTGGAATCTAGATGACCTGACTCCTGGTGATAATGGTGTCATAGACATTACAGCCAAGGTTCCAGATGATTTTAGTGGAACTGCTGTAATTCCTGTTGGTGGTCTCCTTAGCTGTGATCAAGGTGCACAAAGTGTTGATATACACGTGGTAATTGTACGTGCTCCAATAATGGACATTGTACTCGTAGGTGATACCTCACTCATTGAAGCAGGTGAATTTATCACATATGATCTCTCTTTTGAGAATTATGGTGATACGACAGCAGTTAACGTTGTCGTTGTAGACTCACTCCCTGCCGATGTAGACTTCCTGGGCGCCTCCAATGATGGTGTCTATGATTCTACCAGTCACTCTGTGACCTGGTATGTCGGTGATCTTGATCCAGTTGAACCTGCAGGCGTGGCTAAGAAATTTAGCGCTGCTTCTTCAAATGAATCAAGTCTTCTAGCTACAAGAAGTGAACCTGCAAACGAGTTTACCATTGATGTGAGAGTTATCTACCCACTACCCAATGGTATGGAATTACCGAACACTGCCTACATCTATGTAGACGGGGTATTACAAGCTACAGCTACCTGGTTAGCCATCGTACAGGCTGCTCCTGAATTTGTATTTACTAAAACAGCAGATTTAGAAGTCTTTCCTGGCGATACCATCAATTATCAAATCGATGTGGCCAACTGGGGAACCGATCATGCAAGCGGAGTCAGCATTCTGGATACACTCGATTCTCGAGTCACCTTCCTGGGTGCAACAGGAGACTATATCTATGATGTAGCCTCACATTCACTCCAATGGTTTATCGGACCGCTGAATGTTGAGCAAGCTGAAAGCTTCGAGATCACAACAACTGTAGATGATATGTTGGGTCATGGTGAACAAGTTGGAAATCGCGCTTGGCTGGTTTCAAATGAATCAGACGCTATTCCCGCTGTGGCACTTACAACCAACATACTTCCGCTCAGTATTGTTGTCGATGCACAGCCTAGAACAATTCTTGGAAATGGTGCCGCTACATCAACGTTGTCAGCTCATGTTTATTCCTTCCTGGGCAATCCTGTTCCAGACGGTGTAGACGTGAACTTCTATACTGACTTAGGAACAATTCCTGACTCAGTTGCAATCACTTCAACTGTTGATGGTGTGGCTTACAGTACATTGGTTGCTGATACAGTTACCTTTGAATCTGTTACGGCTACTCCTTATGGGAGAGCCATATTTGCACCAACCCAATGGGCTGATGACACGACTCAAGTCACCTTCATCATCGGTGCCTTCGATGGAGCTATCTATAATTACGAAGGTCTTCCACAAGAAGATGTGAGAGTCGAATTACGATGTGTCGATACTGGTGCCTATGCAGGGCATGACAGCACCGATGCAAACGGGTATTACCTCATTCCTATCTATAAAGACGATCTTTATCAGATTATCTATACACTGATCGGGGATAATGGTGTTCCTTATGAGACAGTACAGGAAATTGAGATTAATACGCCAAGTGAAGGTAGCTTGGTCACCAATCTCAACTCTGTATCTGGATTTCTCTATGACGAGATTACAAACGAGATCATTGCCGAAGATAGTATCCTCGTTATCGTGAATGGTGAAGTCATTGATTCTACCAGTACGCTTCCAAAGACCTCTGATCATCATATGACTGATTCGACATACACGGATTCTACAGGTAAGTACTTCTTTACCAACCTCTTACCAGGTACCTATAGTCTGACAGTTGTTTACAATGGAATCAGTTCCTATAGTGATGGTGGTCTTGATGTGAATCTCACCACCCCAGGTCTGTATGTTGTAAATGCCAATGTTACTTTAAGAAGTTCACCCTTCTATATTCTTAAAACGGTGGACAAACTTGAAGCAGCAGTTGGTGATACATTGCATTACAGGTTGGACTTTGGTACACAGGATATCACGTTCATCGATTCTGTATTTGTAACTGATTACCTACCAAACGGACTTGAGCTCATTGCGAACACAGTCGTAACTGATGCGAACACGAGTTACGATGGTCTAGACCTCATTACCAATGAGATGAGCTTCAGTAGAAGCGATATCCAACTCGGGGACTCACTCCACATCGATTTCGATGCGAAGATCACAATTGATGCTGGTCTTGGATGGATTGAGAATAAGGCGCTAGTCGCAAGTACGATCGATAGTACCTGGAGTGACAGAAATATAAATTCCAGAGCGAAGACGAAGATTATCTTCCCCTTCCTTAAAGTCACCAAACAGAGTAATCGTCGTGTTATTGAAATCGGCGATGTAGTTACGTATACTGTCAAAATGACCAATACCAGTGCAGATGACATTATTCATGATTTTGTGGTTGAAGATGTGCTGCCTTATGGTTTTAAATTCCGCAAGAATACCAGTTACCTGAATGGTTCAAAAATTGGTGATCCCAATCTCCAGGAAGCCGTCGGCAAACGTCTGGCAATGACCTGGACAATTGGTGATACCTTACAACCAGGTGATACCTTCACGATGAAATACCGCATCATTGCTGGTATGAACAGCCGCGAAGGAACCAACACAAATGAAGTTATGGCCAGGGCACACACCCTGCTTGGCTTCCCCGTGATTTCCAATCTTGCAACCGCCGATGTTGTTGTCAAACCTGGTCTGTTTAGCGATCGTGGTCTTATCATCGGTAAGGTCTATTATGACACCAACGCCAACGGAATTCATGATGAGAATGAAGAGACAGTGAAAGATGTCGAGCTCATTATGGAAAATGGTGCTAGAATCATCACAGACGAATACGGAAAATACAGTGTTCCCGATGTTGAAGCTGGTATGCATGTCATCCGTGTCAACGAGCGTACACTCCCAGCCCTGAGCGAGATTATCCTCGATTCTCCAGATTATCTTGGTGATACTCAGAGTAAAATGGTGCGTGTCGCTGCAGCAAGTATAGCCAAATCGAATTTCGCCCTACGTGAAATTTCAGTACCCGGTAAACTTACTGGTACCGCCTTCTATGATGTGAATCGCAATGGTATTTTTGATCCAGATGAAGAAGTCCAATCTGACCTCGTCATGGTCTTGAATGATTCAAAAGCCACCATGACCGATAGTCTTGGTAGATTCACCTTTAAGAAAGCAGCCCTGGGTGATTTGACCCTGCGTGTTGATGATAGCAGCCTGCCTTCATATGGTAGACTGTTCTCTATTGATTCGACTGTTGATTCTCTTGGATTGGCTGCAAATAGGTGGAATGCAACACTCTATTCAGGCGATAGCATTAACATCAACATTCCATTAGAAAAACTGGAACTTTTCAGTGTCCTTAGCAAAGAGTCAACTCTGGAAATGAAAACAGAGATGCTCACAGAAGAATTTAGACTCCTCGTGTACAAACCATGGAGCCTTCTGGTTAGAATCGGTTTTGTTTCTGGCTCAGCAACACTGCAGAGTGAAATTTTTAATGAACTCAGGAATATTGGCGATTTAATGAAATGGCAGACCCAGATCAATTTAGATATCAAGGGTCATACTGATCATCTCCCGGTTGCTCCTGGAAGTGGCTTTAGAGATAATCAGGAGCTTTCTGAATCCAGAGCATTAGCGATCAGAACTTACCTTGTTCAAACCATGGGTATCAGCGAATCACGTATCACTGCTGTGGGTATGGGTGCTTCCGAGCCTATGCAAGATGGCAATACTCCAGAAGGTCGCTCCCTGAATCGTCGCGTAGAAATGGTCTTCTTTAATGCTGCTGAAGAAGATTCTAAATTCAACCAACTCGAGTTCATGTATGATATCAATTACACAGGTGAAATACCTATTCGCAGCGTACGTTTCCACCAGGAATTACCTCCAGGATTTATCTATAAGCCTGGTACTGCTATCCTTGATTCAACGCTTCTGGATCCCATTGTCAATTCTGAAGAGCGCGATATCTGGAGCTTCGGAGATTGGGATGCTAAGAAACATACAGAATTTGATGTAGCCATGAAGCCAGATGATTATGAATTAGTTCAGAATACTGGTGTGGTTGCTGCTCACCTTGAACTCATTGATGAAGATGGAAACCTGATTGTAACAGATACGCTTGAAACTCGCATTTCAACCCTGGTTGAAACGCTATCATTCAACATGATCCTCGAGGGTACACAGTTTGATGTTGGTTCTGCAGACCTCAAGCCTTCCGCCGAACCAAGTCTTCGTAAACTGGGTGACTTCCTCTCCTGGCAGCCGGATATTGAGATTGTTATTGAGGGTTTCACTGATGATCGTGGTAGCCTGGAATTCAATATGCTGCTATCTGACTGGAGAGCAATCAGTGTTAAGAACTTCCTGATTGAGAATTATAATTTGAATCCTGAGAATATTCATACTCATGGATTAGGTCCACATTATCCTATAGGCGACAACGAAACCTGGATTGGCCGTGCAACCAACCGTAGAGTTGAAGTATTGGTGAATGCTGAACTTGGTGAAGCTGCCCTTCTGGAACTTGATGTAATTAAAGAATCACTGCTGCAGAAGATTGTTATTCCAGTGAATGCATTTGAAAGCATGTCACCTGATTCTGCCCTGAGTATTCCAGCCAACCAATCATCAACATTGTTGCTGAACATGAGCTACCCAGCCTACGCCACTGCTGACTCCATTGCTATTACACTAGCGCTTCCAACAGATTTAGAGTATGTTGATGTTGCAGGTACCTTCAAAACATGGGGTCAAACACTTGAAGCTGGTGGCCTGGAAGTTGTCTCGCCAATTCAGATTAATGCTCCTGAAGGGGTCGTGGGCGTACGTGAACTCTTTATGAATGTTCAACTGTTTAATGAAGGACAAGCACTGTCCAGCCATATTGAGAAAGTGTTGAGAGTAAATTTACAAGAATCGGAATCTGGCAATGAATAGACTGTTTTCAATACTGGCTGGTCTACTTCTATCTACGACACTTTTTGCTCAGATACTTATGCTGGAGCCAAAAGATAATGCAGTGAGTAAGCTGAATAATATTTCAGTTACAGTTGCTGGAAAAGCTGGTTCACCAGCCAAATTATTTGTTAATGATGTTGAAGTAGCCAGTGAGATCATAAGAATTGATGGATTACTGGATTTTCTTAGTGTTCGAGTTCCTGCAGGTCCAGTCACGCTGAAAGTGGAAGCAGTAGGTGTTGGAGATAAAATCTTTTCTGCTGAAAAGAAGATTCATGTCCTCGGTCCAGTGGGTCAAATAAAAAGTGCATCAGGGGATATCATCCTTCCCGCTGATGGTAGAAGCATTGGTAAATACAAATTTGAGTTATTTGATGAATGGGGCTATCAACTACATGACGTGAAAGTTGTGACCCTGAAATTGTCCTCAGGTACATTGATTAATAAAGATTATGATGAGCATAGCACAGGACACCAGGCAGAAGGAGTCGAAGGCTCTATCTCGTTAAGAATTCAATCGGGGAATGAACCTACCGAGCGTTCAACTCTGGATATTCAAGCTGCTGGATATAGCCAGCAATTCAATGTCAGCTATACGATTCCTGAAGAACCTTTACTCCTGGTTGGTGCCACCAGTGGTAGTCTCTCTACCCTGGGGAAAGGTGGGATCCAAATGACTTACCGCATTTTGGCATCATAAACAGAAATAGCGCCCAATTGGGTGACCGTGTGCTACTGGGCGGACGTACTGCCTTCTATGCCAAGGGAAGTATTAAACCCGGTCTACGCTTGACTGCCTCTCTGGATACAGATAGAGGCTATCTCGATCAACTCTTTGTTGATGTTGATCCCCAAGAACAATACCCCTTATTTGGTGATGCGAGTACCATCACCTTTGATGCACAGTCCAGATCAAAATTATTTGCTAAACTTGAACAAAATGAATCCTTTGTGCTGCTTGGTGATTTTAACACCAAGATGACCGACAATGAATTCACCGCCTATAACCGTACCTTTAATGGATTGCTTGGTTCTTATCTTTATAAGAATCATGAAATTCAAGTTTTTACTACTGCCACGGATAGATCCATGGAGCAGGAAGAAATTAGGGGTGAGGGAATTAGTGGTTTCTACTATCTGAACAATGGTAGCGTAACTCGTTTCTCCGAAAAAATACGAATCGTTACTAAAGACAGATATCATCCTGAGACCGTACTGGAAACCAAAAACCTCACCCGCTTTTTTGATTATGAAATCAACTATGTTGATGGAACCTTAATGTTCAAACAACCTATTGCCTCTCTGGATGGCGCTGGGAACCCAATTTTCATTGTGGTATCCTACGAATTTCAAGGCTCAAATTCCCGATCCTGGATTGGTGGATTTCGCCATCGGAGTAGTTTAGGTCCCGGTGAAAAAATCAACGTGGGTACCACATTTCTCACCGAACAACGCGCCACTGCCAACTATATGCTATATGGTATTGATGCCAACGTGCCTGTAAATGATAAGATTACCCTTTCAGCAGAAATTGGTCAATCCCGCAATCCACATGATTTTGTAGATAGTGTGACCGTCGGAAGTGCAATCAAAACGGCAGTCCAGGTTGATGATGTGTATCCGGGATTAAATCTAAAGGGCTACATTCGCGCAGTGGGGGATGACTTTGTGAATGCTTCACAGGTAGGAGGTAGAACCGAACGTGGTTCATTCAAATATGGTTTGAATGCAAAATATGATTCCAAAAAGTACGGCAAAATTACTTCTGAGTATTATGATCAGAATGGTTCAATAGGTACGAACAATACTCACGAGAGTCGTGTATTTAATATGCATGTAGAGCGTCGCGTCAAAGAAAATTCCACCCTTAAGTTCGGGTATGAAAATTCACTCAGGGAGAAATTTGATGCCTCAGATAGTCTGTTAAGCAAAGACTTCTCCAATCTTCTAAAAGCCCAGTACGATGTCTTGCTGCTGGAACACATCAAGGCAGTATTTGAGCATGAACAGAATTTGAGCTTCAACAATAGAACTAAACCTACCAATAGCAGTGTTGGGCTCGTTTATCCAATTACAGAACAACTCGAGGTCTATTGGAAATACCGCTTTATTCAGGGCACAGGCGTCAATCGCCAGAGCGTCCTGGGCTTCAGGTCCGTACTGGGTGAGAACACTGATATCGAGGGTAAATATGAGATCGGTGGAATTACCGGAGATCAACGCAATCGAGCCACACTGGGATTGAAGAATAAATGGTATGTACGTGAGGACCTGGTTGTGAATGTTTCCCTTGAAAATACAGCTACTGTAGATTCATTTGAGATTCCAACTCCCAGTCATCAGGCCATGGCGCTTTCATTTGAATATCTCCCCGAGATGCCCTGGAAAGCTATTGGTAAGTATGAGATCAGAGATGATGCCAATAGCCTTCAACGTGTAATTACTCTTGGTGGTGATATGCGCATCTTTGCTGGTTTTGGTGCCATAGCAAAATTAGATCACTGGGAAAATAGATATAAGATTGGCAATATGGGCTCCCAAACCCGTGAAAACTACCAGGCTGGTTTGGCATTTAGACCACAGGACTCGGATCAGATCAACGCCCTTGCGAAGCTGGCGTACGTTTCTGATCGTAATAGTCAGATCGCCACTCCAATACGACAGGACCGCTACATTTTCTCAGTACATTCATACTGGCAAATTAATAAGCAAATTGGTTTAGCTTCCCGCTTTGCCACCAGGTATGTACTTGATGATGATGCTGCTTTTGATGAAAGTCTCAGCACTCAAACCTATTTCTTTCAGTCAAGAGCAGAGTATGCCTATACAAATGAACTGAGCGGTATTCTTGATGCACGCTTTATATATATGGCTCCAACAAGTGAGAGCGATATGGCTCCAACAAGTGAGAGCGCCTTTGGTCTCGCTGCAGAAGTCGATTATCTGGTTTATCAAAACATTCAACTCGGTGTGGGGTACATCTTGAAAAATTATTCAGATGCTGATTTTAGCTTCCTGGATTACCAGTACCATAACCTGTATTTTGCGCTCCACGCCAAATTCTCTGAGGACATTTTTAACTGGCGTTAATGTCCTGAGTTTTATAAAGCTGTAAAAGGCAAAACATTGTGGGTAAAGGGATAGCTTTTGTGTTGGCATTCCAATTGATCTTTTATTCGATTTAGCAAAAATTCATCTATCTTCTCTCATGGCTGGACACTTACACATTGGTACCTGCAGTTGGAAATATCCTTCCTGGGAAGGCCTGGTTTATGACTCAAATAAACCGGAGAATTTTCTTCAGGAATATGCCAGAAAGTATAAATCTGTAGAGATCGATCAATGGTTTTGGTCCCTATTTGGCATCGATAAAGTTGTCTTACCTAAAGCTGATGTAGTTAAAGAATATGTGGGGTCGGTGCCTGCTGAATTTCGTTTTGTTATAAAGGCTCCTAATAGCCTGAGTCTCACTCACTTATACAAGAGTCAAACTTCTGGTGAACTGGTAGAAAACCCCCATTTTTTATCTCCTGATCTCTACCAGACTTTTCTCAATTCTCTAGCAGAAATGCATCCACAGATTGGTGCTATAAATCTACAGTTCGAGTATCTCAATAAAGTCAAAATGCCATCACCCCAATTGTTCTTAGAAAAATTTGTAAACTTCGTAAAAACCATAGATACATCCATACCGCTTTGCATAGAAATCCGGAATCCTAATTTCCTTAATGACAATTATTTTAAGATTCTATCTAAGCACAAAGTCGGTCACACCTTTTGCCAGGGTTACTACATGCCTGACATCCAGGAAGTCCATGCTAATTATGCTCCACTCCTGAAAGGGACCTCCATTATTCGCCTCCTCGGGTCCGATCGTCAGGGTATTGAAAAGACTACAGGAAAAACATGGAACCAGGTGGTAGCAGCAAAGGATCAAGAAATACCAGGTATTGCCCGTCTCGTAAGAAAAATGGTCGATCAATCTGGTATGGATGTCTATCTCAATGTGAATAACCACTATGAAGGCTCTGCGCCGGTAACCATCGAGAAATTGTTACTTCACCTGTAAAACCCAGCAATTTTTATTGCCATTGTGATATGGAAAATTAAGCTGAAGTGTCTGTATTATATATGGGGAATGGAATGTTATCACAGTTGCAAGTTGATGTTGAAAATTTAGCCGCACCTGGCTCTCGCAAGGTGGGCAGTTCGGGTCATGATAAGGCAGTTGAATATCTTAAAGATCGCATGCAAGTGTCAGGTCTTGAACCCTATTTAGAGCATTCCTACGAGTTGTCCTACCAGGTTGAATCAACGCCATACACAAATCTTGCTGGTATTCTGCCAGGATTAGACCGGAGCCTGAAGCCCATCCTTCTGGTAGCTCACTATGATACCTGTGGTGACCAACCGGGAGCAGATGATAATGCTGCAGCCATAGCCATTTGGTTTGAAGTACTGGAAACACTGAATAAAATCAAACTGCAAAGAGATATTATATTCCTTTTTCCAGATGCTGAGGAACCTCCGCGTTTTTTATCAGAACATATGGGCTCCACAAATTTCTATGAAACACAACTCCAGGACCCTATCCATGCCGGATTGGTGCTTGATCTCGTGGGTCATGATATCCCACTTGAAGGGTTTGAAGAATTGCTCTTTATTTTTGGAGCAGAGAGTCACCCGGAATTGGCTGAGGTTTTAACAGAGGCTAAGCTACCAGATGGTCTCAAAAATATTGCCACATTAAATCGATATGTTGGGGATTTGAGTGATCATCATGTCCTGCGGAAACATGGCGAACCCTATTTGTTTTTCACTTGTGGACGGTGGGAACATTATCATCAACATAGTGATACACCTGAGAATTTAAGCTATGCAAAAATGGCTAGGATTAGCCAATATCTCGTCGAAGTGATTGAGGCATTAGATTCAAGGGAATTAAACGAAAAAAGTCCTGATTATGACCCGATTGATATGGAGTTGTATCTACTCAAACGTGCCCTGGGACCCTATCTGGGTCAGCAAAATATTGCTATGAATAATAGGGAAGATATTCAAAAATTTGTACTGAACTGGATCAAACAGCACCAGCTATAGATTATTCAAAGATATACTCTTTAAATCCGCTGGTCATGTACTCCTTGAACGTTCCATCTGATTCTCGAGTTATGAGCAAGCCTTCCACATCATCCTTCTTTTCCAGCCAGCTCAAACCTTCCTCTTGACCCATGACCATCACAGAAGTGGAAATACCATCTGCAAGGAGACAGGTATTGGCGATGACAGACACAGAAGCCAGATTATGACTAATGGGAGAACCGGTTCGAGGATCTATTGTATGTGAAATGCGTTTGCCCTCAACTTCACGATAATTGCGATAGTCTCCGCTGGAGGCGATAGCCTTATCTGTTAATTGGACAACGTGTTGTAGGTCGGCACCTGGAGCCCCACCAAAAGTGGGCCGGTCAATCCCAATTTTCCAGAGTTCACCCTCCCTATTATGACCATGAGCCATGATTTCTCCACCAATTTCTACAAAGATATTCTTATGACCTTTATCTGTGAGGAATTTAGCGATATAATCAGATCCATCTCCTTTGGCGATTGCACTCAGGTCAATGGTGATTCGTGGATCAGACTTAGTTATCACCGAATCGCCTACTTCCAATTTGTCACAACCTGTCAATTGGAGCCAGGCGTCAATTTCATCTACAGTAGGAAAACGATTTTCACCGAGTTTAAAACCAAACCCGAAGAAATTAACAATGGGCATGACAGTAATGTCGAAGGCTCCATCTGAAGCTATGCAAAATTCTTGACCTGCTGCTACAACCTGCAATAATTTTTGGGATACCGGAATGGGATGGATACTCTCATTCCGATTAAAACGCGATATTTCACTCTGGTCCTCGTAGGTAGAATAAATGCGATTAAAATCCAGTAATGCGCTATCTACACTGGTTGCAATGGCACTGCGCTCCTGTGCGTCAATAGGACGCCCCGTGATAATTATATGGTAGGTCGTGCCCATGGTCGATCCATTAAAAGCAAATTCAGCGAGTTCAACTTTGTCGGTGCTGCAATTTTCCAGGGAGAGAGGGAGACATGCTAATAATGCGACAAAAATAAATTTCGAAATTAGATTAATTTTTGTATTCATATCAAAGCCTCCTAATTGTCTTCAAATGTAACAAAAAAGGTCCAGATAACCCGAACCTTTTATTGTAGTAGTTTTGAGTTTTGATGAACTAGAAACTGTCGTAGTCGATCATCTCTTTTTCAACACCCATATTGTATAACATATTATCTACTGCGTCCACCATCATGGGTGGTCCGCACATATAATACTCAATATCCTCGGGTGCTTCATGGTTACAAAGATACTTATCCTGAACCACTTGATGGATGAATCCTATTGGACCATCCCAGGCATCTTCTTCCAAGGGATCAGACAAAGCAACATGATAACTGAAATTCGGAAATTCCTTTTCCAGTGCTTTGAACTCATCGTCATAGAACATCTCGCGCTTAGACCGAGCACCGTACCAGAAAGATATTTTCCGCTTCGTACGCTTGGATTTAAGAAGATCAAAGATATGGCTACGCATTGGTGCCATACCAGCTCCACCACCAACATACAACATCTCACGGTCTGTCTCTTTGGCAAAGAACTCTCCGTAGGGGCCGCTTACCATCACCTTATCACCTGGTTTCAGGTTAAAAATGTAAGAGGAGGCCAGACCTGGAGGAACATCCATTCCAGGGGGAGGACTGGCGATACGCACATTGAGCATCACAATGTTCCCCTCGGCTGGATGGTTGGCCATTGAGTAGGCTCTAAAAATGGTTTCATCCAATTCGGAGTGATAGCGCCACATATTAAACTTATCCCAATCGCCACGATATTCATCCTCGATTGCGAATTCAGAATAATCCAATTTATGAGGTGGAATGTCAATTTGAATATACCCACCAGCGCGAAAATCAAGATTTTCACCTTCAGGTAGTTTCACCACAAGTTCCTTGATGAAAGTGGCGACATTTTCATTGGAAACAACTTCGCACTCCCATTTCTGGATATTGAAGATCTCGTCTGGAATACGAATATCCATATCAGATTTAACTTTAACCTGACAGGCGAGACGCACATTGTCTTTAATTTCTGAGCGAGTGAGGTGAGGTTTTTCAGTAGGTAGAATTTCACCCCCGCCATTGTCAATCTGGCAAGTACACATCCCACAAGTACCTCCACCACCACAGGCTGATGGCAGAAAGATTTTATCCGCAGCCAGAGTCTGCAATAAAGTTTGTCCAGCAAGGCTGGTGACAGATTTTTCTTCATCACCGTTGATTAGGATTTTTACATCTCCAGACGGAACCAGTTTGGATGTGGCATAATTAAGAATGACTACCAGGATCAGGATCGTCCCTGTGAACACCAGGGTGCTTAGCAATATTAAGCCTAGAATACTCATACTGCCTCCTCTACAGACTGATACCGGAAAAACTCATAAAGGCCATTGCCATGAGTCCGGTGATTAACATTGTGATTCCTAATCCGCGTAAACCTTCAGGTATATGGGAGTACCGAAGCTTCTCTCGGATGGCTGCCATGGCGGCGATTGCCAGAGCAAAACCCACTCCTGACCCCAATCCAAATACCGCAGATTCGGTAAAAGTGTATTCCCTTTCTACCATAAACAATGATGCACCCAGAATGGCGCAATTCACGGCGATGAGAGGTAAGAAAATACCTAAAGCACTATACAGGGCAGGACTATAGCGATCTATGATCATTTCCACAAGCTGAACCAGGGCAGCGATAACAGCAATGTAGGAGATGAAGCCTAGAAAGCTGAGGTCCACGTCAGGCAGACCGGCCCAGGCAAGTGCGCCAGGAGCCAGCAGATAGTGATAGATAGCCCAATTCACCGGTACTGTGATTACTTCAACAAAGATGACTGCAAGTCCCAGTCCGATAGCTGTGTCCACGCGCTTAGATACAGCGAGGAATGAACACATGCCCAGGAAGTAGGCCAGTAGGATATTATTAACAAATACGGATTCAACAAACAGGCTAATAAGATTTTCCATCATCAACCTCCTATTCCGCTACCGTACCAGTAATGGTACGCTGAACCCAAATGATCAAACCCAGGAGAATAAATGCTCCCGGTGCCAGAACCATGAGGCCCATATTCTGATAACCTGCTGCATATGCAGCGTCAGGGACGACCTGGAATCCAAACAGAGTTCCGGAGCCCAGCAGTTCGCGACCAAAGGCCACTACGATGAGAATCATACTGTAGCCCAATCCATTCCCTACGCCATCCAGGAAACTTGGCCAGGGCTTATTTTGTAAAGCAAAAGCCTCTGCACGTCCCAAAACAATACAGTTCGTGATGATCAATCCCACAAACACACTCAATTGCTTACTTATATCATAGAGGAAGGCTTTTAACACTTGATCCACCAGAATCACCAATGAGGCAATAATCGCCAACTCAATTATGATCCGAATATTGGAAGGAACCTTATTCCGAATCAGCGAAATCAATACGTTTGATATTGAGATGACACTGATTACCGCAATGGACATGACAATGGCAGTCTGTAATTGTACGGTGACAGCCAGAGCAGAACAAATTCCCAGCACCTGAGTGGAGATGGGATTATTGTCCATGAGCGGATCTTTGAGGAAGACCATATTTTTTTTACTCAGCAGGCTCATGATGTGCCTCCCCGACGGGTTTTAAAGAAAGGTTCATATTTTTCCAGTGTAGACTTGATAAACTCATTCAATCCTTTGGTGGTTAGAGTGGCTCCACTAATGCCATCCACCTTGTGTTCAGAATTCTTCTCGTCTGAACGCATTTTACCCTTTACGATTTCAACAGAAACGATCTCGCCAGCTTTATTGAGGATTGTTTTTCCCTTAAAGGCGGTTGTAAACCATTCCTTGTCGATCTCACCACCCAGACCCGGGGTTTCTCCATGACTATAAAAGGTAATCCCTTTTACTGTATTGAGATCTTGTTCCAGAGCGATGTAACCCTTTACCGTCGACCAGAGTGCTTTTCCCTGGGTAGGAATACAATAGGCGGTGATCACTTCTCCATCCTGCCGCGCATAAACCGGGAGCAGATCCGGTTCTGCTTTGGGATCAATCTCCTCAGCTTTGCGATCATTCACCTTGTTACCTTCAATATCTACGACAAAAGTTTTAACCTTATTGTCGTAGAGGTCAAATATGGTCTGAGCTTCAACATCTTTGGATTCCACCAGACCGAGAACACTCAGGATATTGTATTTTATATCAAGTTGGATATTCTGATCCTGACGCTCTTTTAGCAGGGTAGCAGCAGAAGCAAGCAGGATGCTGCAAACCATGGTCACAGCGGCTGCAAAACCCAATGTATAGGCTTTTGTAACTCGAGGCTTACTTGCCATAATTCAGCCTCCTTTTAATATTGGCCTGTACCACAAAGTGGTCAATCAGCGGTGAAAAAACATTTCCAAATAGTATTGCCAACATCATTCCTTCCGGGTAGGCCGGATTAAAGGCACGAATGAGGATGGCCATCACTCCGATGAGGATGCCATAGATCCATTTGCCAATGTTTGTACCTGCTGCCGAAACCGGATCAGTTGTCATGAATACAGCCCCAAACATGAAACCACCCATAACCAAATGATAGTGGGCGGGGAGGGTGCGCATACCACCAGCCAGATCAGAACCAAAGAACTGAACTATGAGTGCCATACCATAGGCTCCGATAAGCGTGGCCAGCATAATCCGCCAACTAGCCACCCCTGTGATAAGCAGAATGACTGCGCCGATGAGGATAGCAATGGTTGACGTTTCACCAATACTACCCGGGACAAATCCGAAAAACATATTGTTGAATGAAAAACCTGCGCTGTTTAAGGCGTCCACTGCTGGCCCAGTTGAGGCTGCAGCAGCAGCCAGTGGAGTTGCTCCTGTAAATCCATCCAGAGCAACCCATACGCTATCACCTGAAATGTTTCCAGGGTAGGTGAAAAATAGAAAGGCACGTGCTGTCAAAGCAGGGTTTAACAGGTTCATACCTGTACCACCAAAAACTTCCTTCCCGATGACTGTCCCAAAGGATACCGCCACGGCGACCTGCCAGAGTGGAATCGTAGGGGGCAGGGTGAGCGGCAGTAAGATACCTGTTACGAGAAAACCTTCGTGAATGTCATGACCATTGATATGGCCAAAGATCATTTCCCAGCCCAGTCCGACGGCATAGGTGACAACAATGATGGGAAGCAACTTTATAAAGCCAAACATAAAGGCCGCAAACAAGCCCTCTACACCAGCTTGAGCACCCACATTGTATGAACCAACCAGAATACTGGGTACCAGAGCGAAGATGACAATGCCCATGAAGCGCTTCATATCAATGGAGTCTCTGATATGAGGTCCAGTTGTAGTTCCATGACCAGGTGTAAATAACATGGTATTGATAGCACCAAACATGGGATGGACGATCTTAAATGGACCTTCCTTGAGCTTCACATCCAGGTTTGCTAAAAATTGTAGGAGAGATTTCATTTCAATCAACCCTCCTTTTCCATGGCTTCAATACCCTTTTGAATGATATCACCAAACTCAATCTTCGAGGGGCAGATATAACTACACAAAGCGAGATCCTCCGGGGCAACTTCATAGATGCCTAATTGTTCCATGAGTTCAATATCTTCAACCAGAATGGCTTTGCAGAGGTGAACGGGTAGAACATCCATTGGTAGGACCTTCTCGTATTCACCTGTGGAGACGAAAGCTCGTTCTTCACCGTTCATATCGGTTGTTGGAGCGAGTTTCTTTTTGGGAGTCAACTTTGACAGGAACATGGGCCAGAAGCTATTGGCGTTAAGTCCCAGGCGTAACCACCCAAAAAACCGTCTACCTTCGAGTTCAGGTACTACGGTGATCATATCATCATAAAAGCCCACAAACCCCAGAGAGGAGCTTTTAGCGCCGGTAAGTACGTTTCCCGAGATAACACGCTGGGTATTATTCTGAAGGGTTGTACTAACAAGATCGCTTACCAGAGCACCTTCTGTTCCAGTAACATAATATCTTTTTTCCAGTTCGGATCCAGTCAGCGCGTAAGTTTTTGCACCAGGATATTCGCCAGTGCCTAAAAAGCTGCCCAGCTGTGAAACATGACGGGGAGAAAGATACCAGACTTTTTCCGAGGCCTGGATACGATCAATGTGGTGTATCTGTACCCCAATGTTGCCAGCAGGGTGGGGACCTGAAAATTCATGCAGCTCTACACCTGAAATGTTTGAGAAAAATGCTTTGGTTTTAGCTGAGACGGAGAGGTGAATTTTACCTTCCGTTAATTTTGAAAGCAGCTGAATTCCCAATTGAAATTTCTTTTCCTGACCATCCAGGAGCATATCGGATTCTGCCTGCAGGGGAGCTGAATCCACAGCCGAAATAATTATGGCCTTAGGTGAGGCTTCCACGTCAGCAATCTTGCTAAAAGGACGTTGTCGGATGACTGGCCAGAGTCCGCTATTGAACAACACTTCTTTGGCCTGGCTGGTGGAAAGGGCATTGACCTGGTCTACAGTATAACTATCGAATTTTTCAGCAGTATCTCCAGCTACATCAATGATGACGCGTTGAATAACCCGTCGCTCTCCACGGACCACTTCGCGAACAGTGCCAGCGGCTGGTGATCTAAAAAGAATCTCAGGCTTCTGCTTGTCAACAAAGAGAATTGATCCGCGACTGACTTTATCTCCAGCTTCGACTTTCATCGCTGGTCGTAAGCCACGAAAATCGATGGGCTGGATTGCAACCGCTGTGGTTTTCGGGGCTTTTTCTGCACGTCGCTCAGCACTGCCTTGCAGGGGTATATCGTAGCCCTTTTTAAGTTTAAACACTCCCATTAG
>JABMQQ010000100.1 GCA_013202495.1 Fidelibacterota bacterium
CGCTTCGAGTTCCCTCAGCGAGACAATCAGGGTTTCATCTGAAAATTAGAGAGACAAAGGTGGTAGCTTATTTTGTCTTCCTGAGGTGCCTGAAAGGCAGTCTCGAAGGATGTGGTGTTAATGTGATTGCGCTTCGAGTTCCCTGCACGCTTCAAGGTCCCTGCACGCTTCGAGTTCCCTCAGCGAGACAATCAGGGTTTCATCTGAAAATTAGAGAGACAAAGGTGGTAGCTTATTTTGTCTTCCTGAGGTGCCCGAAGGGCAGTCTCGAAGGATGTGGTGTTAATGTGATTGCGCTTCGAGTTCCCTCAGCGAGACAGACTTGAAAACGAGGTTATGAGGGGATGAGTGATTCCAGAAAAGTTTCCATCCGCTCTTTATTAAATATGGGATGTTAGTTTTGAGCAGCTGACATGGTTAGGCCACAGACTCAATCCCGCAAAGATAGTTGTGAGGGTTGCAAATCGCTTAGCAATCCCCGAGGTCTATCCAATATTTACTGTTCTTAGAGCTGGTCGGATCTTTCTTCTTTGAGTTCTTTTTGGCTTTATAGGCAGTCCCATCCTTGTGTACTTCATCATTGGTTTGGTATTGAACAGATTTAGACCATTCAGAGCGACCTCCACATTCCTCGTCCTCTTCATCCTCATCATCGTCTTCATCATCATCATCTTCTTCTTCATCATCGCCATCACTATCAACAACTTCAACATCGTCGACATCGCCATTTACTTCACCACCAAACATTTCGAGCACAACCATATCATCTTCATCCTCTGCTGATACATTTCCATTTATCTGAACACCCATTCCAAGGTAAATATCCAGAGGTTCAAGATCAGGACTCTGACCGCGATCTAAAATGACAATATCTTTTTTGACGTAGGTGTTGTTTTTAAGAATGATATCACCATGGCGTGTTTTGATACTCTTTTTCAAATATGAACCACTGATGCGTATGTCCCCACTTTCAGTTATCACATCACCATTCAGTGTTGAATTATCCTTTACACGAAGAGATCCATAAGTAATAGTTATTGTTTGATCAACAGTAGAACCTACTTCTAAGAATACATCTCCATTAATTGAAATAATCTTTTTAACACGAGCATCATTTTCTAAATAAATGTCTCCATATGTAGATTGAATCACACCTTTTACTCGAGCACCTGAGTGCACGATAATATCCCCTGTATCTGTAGTAATATCATGATTGTAAGTTGCACCTGGATCTATATTAACCTCAGCATCTGGCGGTGGTGTACCCATAAGTACAGAGATGGACAAAACCATAATTACCAGGGTCAAATATTTCATATTCATGGGAAACCTCCTCGATGAAGTCTTGATTGTGCAAATATAACTGTGTAACCAGCCAGACAACTTAATATAAATCAATGGCAAACAATATTAGGGAAAACCTTACCTTCGGTCAATTCGCGGTATTGAGGAGAAAGAATTTAGCTCTTTGAAAGGTGTTCCAGGAAAACTCTCAATTTGAACTTTGAGACCTTCACAGATTGCATGATTCTCGAAGATTCATGGGAGGATAAGTCCTCAGCATACAGCACACTAAAATACATGAGAAAATGATCCATGCGCTCTCGATTGAACCATTCTATTCCTTCGACCTCGTTCACCTGGAAGTAGTCGAGGACTTCCCTGTGCTTAAACAAATTGATGAAGAAGGCATGTAGGTCCCGCGTGAGCAGAGCTCTGGCTCTATCGGTATACTCCAGGACTGCGAGCAGATCAGCTAGATTCACAGCCTGTGTCGTATCAAGACACTTATTTATTTGCTCGTCCAATCCATAGGTAAGAACCATGCTTTCAGCAGACTCAGGATTAGCAGCGTGAGCCTGACGGGCAAAATAGATACAGGCAGCTACAAAGCGATGTTGCTGTAATGAATCCACTGGTAATTGTTCTAATCGTTGATGCGATTGGCTAAGTAATGTCTCATAATTATTGGCAAAATCTTCAACATCCTCAATCATGAGAGAAATATTTTCCATCTCCAACATGGCTTCCAGGAGGGGGGCAAATTTGATAAACAGAGTTTTGCTGTCAGGCAAAGCAGGTTGCTCGATGATCAAATTCATCATATTACAGAAAAGTCGGTGAACCGGTTCCAACTCAATACGACGAAAAAGAGGTGCGAAATCATTGATACCCTGACCACCCAGATCCTGATGAATATTCCACCAGGGAATAGCTTCGGAATCACTGACCAACTGAAATCCCAAATAAATTTGAGACTCGTAGCCAGATAATTCCATAAAAAGACCCTGATTTCGAATTTCTTCCACAGTTCGGATATACCAGAGCTGTGAGATTTGCTCCTGGAAAATAACGTAGTAGCTGTTCTCCACATCAAATGAAAGTGCCACAATCAAATCTTCGGAAACGAGATGGGGTTGGTCTGACGTTGGATCCGTATTGAAAAGCGTTGAGGTCTTGATCCAGCCAGCCTGACTGGTATAGGAATTATTGACTAGAACCAACGATCGCTCTGTGCCACTGTGGTTCGTGTAGGCGAATACACTATCAATTTGATGACCCTCAGCATTCCTGAAGGGGAAAAGTCTGAAATTACCTGCTCCGGCGTAAAGATAGCGTTTTTTCATGAGGGGGAAAATCAGGTCTTTGTGTCTGTTGATCAGATCCTCATCGGGAGTTTCATCCCAATAAGCACGTCGATATTCCATGCCGTACTTCTCCTCATAACCCTCAATCTGAGCGTGGGCAAACATGGGTAGACCTGGGAGTGTCACCATGAGAACGGTGGCTCCAAAATATTTGTCACCCTTACCAAACTGAGCAATAGCAGTATCCTCATCTGGATTGCTCAAGAAATTCACAAATCGTTGTAAGATGCGGGGGTCAAATTCTAAGGTCTTGGCGATCATCTCAAAGAATTTGCTGTTTTCTTCCATCTTCAGCATATTCATAAAGGCACTATTGTAAACGCGGTGCATACCCAGTGTTCGCACGAAGTAGCTTTCCATCATCCAGAATGCTTCAGCCAACAACAATGTATCGGGGACTTCTTTTGCCACCCGATCCACAACTTCACGCCAGAATTCGGCTGGTATGGCCGCATCAAAGTCAGCCCCGCTCATGCTAAAATTAGCTCTGGAAGGGATATCTCCGCCGGATCCAGGTTCTGGAAACCATAAGCGTTGGACATGGCGCTTGGCCAGAGTCATGGCAGCATCAAATCGAATAACTTTGAATTGTCGGGCTACATCCAGAACGGTCTGGATAATAGCTTCTCTTAATTCTGGATTAAGATAATTGAGTTGCGCCGTGTCATTCCAGGGCATGGAGGTGCCATCATTGCCATGATAAATGAATTTCGTGGTCCCATTGCGATGATCGTGGGCTTTAAACACGACTGCAGCATCACTACGGTCATAATAGTGGTCTTCCAGGTGAATGCTGAGATCTGGATCATCCGATAGGTCGCCGCCCTCAAAACGATACGATGGGAAAGGTGAATGATCGGTACTGACATACCATTCGGGATGTTGCTTTAACCAGTCTGAATCCAAACCGGTATGGTTGGGCACCATATCACTGGCCAGTCGGATCCCTCTTTCCCAGGCACGCTGTTTTAGATTTTCAAGCGCATCTGGTCCACCAATACTGGGATCAATCTGGTACTCCTTGAGCGAGTAGGCCGAAGATTCAGCATCAGGATTTCCACACCAATGCTTAATCTTCTTTGAAATACTGCTACGATTCCATAAGCCAATCAGCCACAGAACGGTAAAACCTTGCTGTGCCAGTAGATCCAACTCCTGATCAGGAATATCTCGCAAGGTTTTGATATCCTGTCCGTATTTTTTGGATAGTTGATCCAACCAGACTAGCGAATTTCGGGCAATCATGACTACCCGGGGCATCCAATCGCTGTCTTCGCTGTAATATTCGCCTTCCTGAAGTTCACCTGAGTAACTGGGTACCTGAGATTCGCCGGGACCAAAACCACGAAAGCGGTTTTCTTCCTCAAATTGGTCAAGGCCACGAAGTAGATCCAATAAATGGGATCCTAAATAATTGCCCCATTTTTCGCGAATGAAAGCGAGCTGTCCCTCAATGGAATCAGGGGCTGCCAGGATTGGTTCCATGAGCAATTCGATCACATTTTTGCCAGTACTGCCAAAGCCTGCTGCATCAGATGACCACTTCTGGATGCGCTTCAAGAGTTTATCAGAGCTTTTTATCGCCTTATGAAATTCTTCCTTGAATACGACATCATATTTTTCAAAGGCAGGATTATTTAAAGCCAGAATATGAACTAACAACTCTTCAACAACGACCTGGGTGTTGGGAACCGACTGGGTATCCCCTTTTAGATAATCTTCAACACTCTTTGAGGATGACTTATAGCTCTCTGAGGGCAAGGCTTCCAGATAATTGGTCAGTAGTTCATCCAATACTACTGGACTCAGTTCCGTCTCAAGATATTGGGTGAGGTCTTTGATATAATTTGGGTTGACCTGATTGCGATATAGACGGATCAGCTTGTGGGAAAGGAGCGATAGTAAGCCCATTCCATGTAACTCACTTGATCTGAAGCCATGATCAGGTTCAAGTTCTCCCAGTCTGTAAATGAGGTTTTGGAGCTCGTGAAAATCGATCTTGAATTTGCCACTTTCCAGGGCAAACATGGGGAGGTTGAGCGCATAAGTTTGATCTAGAGCCTGACGGAGATGAAACTCCAGGTTGGGGTAGCTGGGAGCATTCTGATTGGCCACTATTCCCGGGTTTGATTGCTTCAGCATGTGTATTCCTTTGGCTCCAATTTTAACATCCAGATAATAACATATAAAATGCCTCCTATACCAAGCACAAAGACAGGTAGGTCTTGGTAAAGCTTTTTCTCTTTTACTTATCTAAAAGAACGGAAAGATCCTTTTAATGGCAGCTCATAGGAGCTGATAAAAAAAATCCCTCTCTGGATGGGAGATATTTATATTAAACCCGATTATTCGATAAGAAGGGAAGTAGCGAAATGACTGATGACTTCATGGATTCACCTGAATTCCAAGAGCTGATAAAAGAATATTTAAACTATTTGAATTCGGCCTTACCCGGGATTCATAGTAACCTGAGTGATAAACTATATGCCGATGTATATAAGTTTGGTCACAATATAAAGGGGACTGGAACCAGTTATGGTTTTGAGAACCTGAGTGAGATCGGTGCAGAGATATGTAATAATATCAAGGACGAGAACTATTCGAATCTGGGATCACTTCTAGACAATGTCGGTAACATTTTGACAGAGGCTTTGGCTTAGTTCAACTCTAAATAAGAATTTGAAGTAACAAACAGAGAGGCTGTCCCAAAAGGGCGGCCTCTTTGTTTTGGGTATAGGGGGTAGCGTATACTTGTTATATGACCGATAATGATATAGTTGTATTTTAAGGGTTCAACTCTCTTGAAAGTTAGATTTAAAGATTACGAACAACACC
Source organism: Fidelibacterota bacterium (assembly GCA_013202495.1). Taxonomy (GTDB): domain Bacteria; phylum Fidelibacterota; class UBA8477; order UBA8477; family JABMPR01; genus JABMPR01. The sequence continues at coordinate 5,484 of JABMQQ010000100.1, forward strand.
AGTGCCCACTTTTTTCCCTCGAGTCTAGACCAATGCACACCAGAGTACCATTTATCTGATCAGTAAAGTGATCGATGAGATGGACATCGGTACGGTTCTGACCAGCTATCCTGGCGGTGAAGTACCCACCTATCATACCAGGATGATGCTAAAAGTACTGACCTATGCTTATACTCAGAAGATCAAAACGACCTGTAGACACCGAAGCTGTGTTTGGGCAAATCAAAGCAAACCGACACTTCAGAGGCTTCCTGCTTAGAGGGCTTGATAAAGTAATTGTTGAGTTCGTGTTGGTAGCTACTGCTCACAATCTCATAAAGTTGTGGTGAAGGGTAGTGAAAATGGTTGAAAAGCTAGCTCCCATAGAGCCCTCTATACCCAATATCTCTTTACTTGATGAAAATGGAGCTATATCGATACAACTCGTGACAATTTAGAGAACTCTGAACCAAACATCCCTATATACCAAAAGAGACCGC
>JABMQQ010000101.1 GCA_013202495.1 Fidelibacterota bacterium
ATCAATGAAGTCATATCACCCATGTACTTTGGTGGACCGGTATCGCTGGAGCAAGGTTTTATCCTCCATAGCAGTGACTATGTCAACTCGGACACCTTGCAGGTTACAGAGGAATTTTCACTGACCAGTAATTCTGCAGTGATCGATGCCATCCAGGAAGATCAGGGGCCTCGTCATTTTAAGATGATGCTGGGATACGCTGGGTGGGGAGAAGGTCAACTTGAGCGTGAAATCGAAAACGGGGACTGGCTGTTTCAGGAAGTCACACTTGAATTCATTTTTACAGGTAATGATTCAGAAAAATGGATCTCAGCCACTCAGAGTTTTGGTATCGAAATAGCTCCTACTACAGGTGGCATAGCTTAACAACTCCATTTTATCACAGGTAGTATTAAATCGTCATCCCGAGCGGAGTCGAGGGATGACAAGGAAGAAAGGTTGGAGCAGTGGATCATCCCAATTGTACCCATTGGCTTTTAGTGAAAGTCTATTATTATGAATGGAAAATTCTACTCTGATTTGACCATCGACACATCATCAAATGCTGGGGACCAATCAGATTTTGGGGTCCGCCAATCCGCACCATAGCGTAGGGCTAAAAAGTCTTCAGCATGATTAGGAATGGCGTATTCATGGCCTTCAAATTGAAAGCTGTCCAGTTCATCAACAAAAGAAGCAGGAATCTCATTGTTGAGCCCAGCGATCACAGATCGATATGTAGGTTCGCTCTGGTTTTCATATAGTCCTCGATATTGGGTAAAAAAATCCAGGTGGGGCTCGGTTCGGATCAACCCATATTTTTGATGAAATGTCTTAACAGTACGGTACCTGCCTAACTTCCATATACCTGGCCTTACACTTGGAGGGAGGGTTTTAACAGGATGGTGCTTACCTAATGCGCTTATCATCTGCTCCATTTTTTCTTCGGATTCAAATCGAACGCTCAGATCCATATCCTTGTCCCAATCAATTAACTTATTCTCTCGTATCAACCCCAATAAAGTCCCAAAATCCAACCAGTAGTGGATGCCCATATCTTCTAATATTTCACAACTGCTACGCAATAAGATGTGAGCATGTTTGCGGGTGGTGGGAGTAAAGTGGAATTTATTTTGTTTATATGATTCGGCCAGAAGTTGCTTACGATATTTGCTGACAAAAGTATTAAGATTTTGTGGTATTGTAAGCAGAGTTCCTTCGACCTCGACGCGATCTAAATTATCTCCATTAAAATCCTGATAATCATAGCTATTTGTGTGACCTCCTGCGTGAACAATGACAGTGTCTCCCTGCTGTTGAACCGGTATGATCTTAATAACATAGGGGTGTTTTTGTTTACCCTTTATTTGAGGACTTCTCAGCTTGTAGCTATGATGTCCCCATTTAGGTTTTGGTTTTAAAATAATCCCTTTACGTAATAGCATGATAAACAGGATGAATTTCTTGATAAGAGGGAGTTTAAACAGATATAGGTGTATATCGGATTTGTATTTAGTAATATCGCCTTCAGAGAAACCCAACAGAGATTCACCGCCTAAGGTATAGCTTGCTCCTAGCTCATCTAGTGCCGGGAGAACCTCCAGTAACATGTTTGCAATGACTTTGTCTTGTGGTAAGCTTGTAGCAACCATCTTCATTTATGTATTCCTTTTTAAGTCAATTCCTTGATTAAATTACAGAAGTCTCAAGCAGTTTGATACTTCCTTTATTCGCATCTATCTCTGCCTTTACACCTAAAGGGATGGTGAACTTATCCTCAATATGACCGATCATGGATCCAAACCAGGCTGGAATGCCCAGAGGTTTTATATGATCATCCAGAACTTCTTCCAAAGTGAAAGAACCATAACTTTCACCAGAATCACAACTACTGCACTTCCCAAAGACAAATCCTGATATCTCATCCAGAATACCCGCCATCTTGAGCTGGGTGAGCATACGGTCGACACGATAGGGTGCTTCATCAACTTCTTCAAGAAAAAGGATGTTATTTTTAAAATCAGGTAAATAGTCTGAACCCACCATGGAAGTGAGGACTGACAGGTTTCCACCTAACAATTTGCCCTGGCTCTGCCCCTCATGAATAGTCAATATGCGGTCTTTTACCTGAGTCAGATTATCACCCTTATCAGTGGGATTTTCCATGGTGAAAGACTGACCCTCAAATAGCAGACGTCTCACAAAATCAGTGGAGTATTCATTCCAGGTGGAGATGCCCACAGGACCATGGAAGGTGACCAGCGAAGTCTTGGCATTGAGAGCCAGCAATAGGCTGGTGATATCGCTGTAGCCCATGATAATTTTGGGATGTTTCGCGATGGTTTTATAGTCAATTAAATTCAAAATACGATTGCAGCCCCAGCCACCCCTGAGGGTGATGATGGCATCAACATCTGGATCAGCATACATACTGTTTACATCGGCGGCTCTGGCTTCATCGGTTCCTGCGAGATATCCATATCGATCCAGGAGATGAGCTCCAGCCTTCATCTTGAGACCCAGTGCTGCAAATGTTTCTTCAGCAATGACCACATCTTCAGGGTGGAAGGTGGCTCCGGCAGGATTGATGAGTCCCACAGTATCCCCAGCCTTTAATCGAGGTGGTTTCAGGGCTGATTTTGAAAATATTCCTGAAGCGGATGCCAGGGGAACCTGTGTGGCTACGAGTCCAGTTCCGACCATTTGTAATATTTGCCTACGTGTGATGCTCATTGCGACCTCATATATGAATGTTGCCTTAAACTAGTTTGAATTGAAAGTGTTAGCAATTATAAGCTTTGAATACTTGTTGAATGGCACCCGTATCTGTAACTTTAAACTCAAGTCAAAGGGGGTTATCGTGAAAATATTTCTACGTCTTAGTCTGTTTGTGAGCCTGCTCTGTGGTGCGGAAGTTCATTTTTCGTTTTATGAGCACACTTATCAGAGATTCGAAATCCCCTTCGATACTACTCTTCGTGAGTACATGGCTCCCATTGATCTCATTGAAACTGGACAAACACCTATCTTGCGAATGATTTTTAGTGGTTGTGGAAACAGAGAATTCCATATCGACAATATTCGTTTCCCCTCCAATGCCTATATCGATTTTGAGGATGGTCTACCCGAACTAACGCTATCACCTGGTATCTCACAAGCTCTGCTGGTGGAACATCCCTCAGATTCAGGATTTGTTTTACACATCGAGTTTGATTCCAATCACCACGGCAGAGATACGCTAAGAATAGCACAGCCTGACAGTTGGTATCCGGTCGTCCCAGAGAGGGTTGGGCTGGAATTTCAAGCAGATGCTTCTGTAATGCTCAACAAATATTTTAACCCACCTGAGTTTGCCAGATTTGACGTGAATGTGGATGACTGGTCTTACCGGACCGTATTGGCAGAGAAGTACAATGAAACAACCACAATTGATTCTTCAATCTTTACCCTTAAGAGGCGGCATTTTCCCGGTGAGGGCTCGCATGAAGTGTATGTTTCTAATCAAACCTACAAGTATTCCAATCACCAGCAAAACATACTGCATTTGGATGGGATGATCTTTGATTTTGAAGCGCTGCTTGATGAATATGTTGGTGGCGATTCCTCCTGGGGATCCTGGCTAGCGCATGAGCAATATCAGGAATTATTTGGGGAGATTGTTTTCGTAAAAATGATGATTCCTGCTGGTCCCATAGGATGCAATTTATATTTCGCCTATGGCGTAGGGTTGATACAGGAGGATTTCCCAGGTACCTCGGTGCATGCAGATCTCGTGGGTTTGGAGGATCAAGGCGAATGTATGGGAGATATGAATTTACCGATCTCACTTTCTTTGAGCTCTAATAGCGAGCACTGGGGTCCCACAGTTTTCCCCCCTGATACCAATTGGTATCATTACACTATTCCCGTAAATGAACTCTTTGGATATGATCCTGTACCAACCACAGTTGACAGCTTATTCCTTTCTTTAGCACCTGGGATTCATTTGAGAAACCATGATTCAGGCAGACTGTTGTTTTATGGTCTTTCTCTGTGGGAGGAAGAGAACCTGGTGTTTGATTATGGAGCTTTGGAACATGAAGATTGGTTTTTAAACACGGCCACGAATGGTAGTGAAATGGAGTGGCAGGATAGTCAGGATTTACCTCCTGGTAGCGTTGGCAATAGTAGCTTGTTGTATTTCGCCAATGAGTGGGAGTGGGGTGATCATTTCGCGGGGTTTGCTGAATATCTTGCTCATTTTTCAGAACCGCAGATTGTCGATCAAATGCATTTGAAGTTTTGGATGAAACAGCCATTGATCATGACCCATATTGATGAATATTCAATTGTTGTTCCTGAGGAAATGGGGGTGCTCAATGCCTATCCGAATCCTTTTAATGGTGAGGTAACATTGATTATTGGTTTAGCTGAAGATTCGGAGCAACAGGAGTTATTGATTTATGATATACAAGGCCATCTTATAAAATCAATTCAATTCCACAGCACACAACAGCTACATCAGATTTTATGGAAGGGAGATGACCAGAACGGACATTTGGTTGAATCCGGAGTCTATTTAGCCACACTTAGTAGCAGAAGTCAACCCCTTGGTCAAATTCAAAAAATTATTATGTTAAAATAGAATATCGATGTATAGTTGCATATAATCTGACATAAAAATGGGGAGCTTAAGTTGATCATGAAGAAAATGTGCCTGGTCTATGTAATAATAACCTCCATCGTACTACCTCAATTAATGGCTTTTGAGTATCAGGACAATCCCAATAACCCAATTTTTAATGGCTCCCAAATCTGGGATGATTTAGCAGTCATTAATCCAACTGTTCTCTATGAAGATGGAGCATATAAAATGTGGTTTGGAGGCCGCAACGTGGGACTTTCAATTCAAATTGGATATGCCACTTCTCAGGATGGCATCGCATGGGATGAATTGTCAGACCCTGTCCTTACAGTTGGCTCAGATGGAGATTTTGACTCTCAAGATCTCAAATCCATCTGTGTTTTGCATGACGACAATGAGTATAAAATGTATTACACCGCCACGAATTCATCAGCTATGCCCCGGCTTGGACTCGCCACAAGTCCAGATGGCATCACCTGGATTAAGTATGCCCAGAATCCAATTTTGGAATTGGGGGAGTCCGGCAGTTGGAACGAATCCAGGGCTCACAATGCGTCAGTCCTTAAGCGAGATGGTCTTTATTATATGTGGTTCAGCGGAAGGAATGCCAATTTTGATATTGGAATGGGGTTGGCTTTTTCATCTGATGGTATCACCTGGGAGGAGGATCAACTGAATCCGGTGTTTCTGATGTCTCCGAATATTTTGTGGGAATCAGATTACCCTACTTTTCCTGCCGTGATTGAGCGAGAAGATGGCAGTTTCTTGATGGCATACATGGGTTTTGATGGACTTTATCGCCAGGTGGGTATTGCTCATTCTCAAGACGGCATAGAATGGACTCGGTATCCGAACAATCCGATTATCCCACATGGTGCAGTTGGCAGCTGGAACGAGGAAACAAGTACTGGACCCAGTATAGCCATCATTGAGCAGGGTCTATATCGCATGTGGTATGCCGGGAACTCGATTTACAGCACCTCAACCACCTGGTCATTTGGACAAGGGGATATCATTTTTGATCCCATGGGTGATATAAACTATGACTACTTCCTGAATATTTCTGATGTGATCCAACTGGTGAGTATCATGCTGGGCAATCAAGAGGCAAGTGAGTACCAACTTGTTGTGGCTGATCTCAATCTGGATGAAGCTGTTGATGTCTCTGATTTACAAGTGATGATCAACACAATTTTGGATTAAAGCTCCACTTTTTGCCGCTTCAATATTTTAGAAGGACATTGTGAATGAAGACCATTCCTAAACATGGAATAGATCAAAGTAAAGTTTTAGACGAGATGCGAGAGTATGGGGGACAGGATGTGAATTATCGAGACTCCCGAACCTGGAGTCTGGTCTATCACCTCGATGATAAGCATACAGAATTTCTGAAACAGGCCTACGGCTTGTATTTCTCGGAGAATGCCCTCAATCCCATGGCTTTTAAAAGCCTGAAACGCTTTGAAACAGACATCATCAATATGACTGCAACTATGTTGCATGGCGATGATAAGACAGTCGGTACCTTGACCTCAGGTGGTACTGAAAGTTGTCTTCTACCGGTACTGACCTATCGTGATAGAGCCAGAGCGCTTCGAAGGCTGCCTTTTAAGCCGGAGATGATTGTTCCTGAGAGCATTCATGTAGCCTGGAGCAAAGCGGCCAAATATTTTGGGGTGAAAATTAAGTATGCTCCCCTCAAGTCAGATTTCCGAGTGGATGTTGATGCAGTGAGAAAAATGATCAATCATCGAACCATCATGCTGGTTGGTTCGGCTCCATCGTATCCCCATGGAATGATAGACCCCATCGAGGAGCTGGGGCAATTAGCACTTCAGCATGATTTGCCCTTCCATGTGGATGCTTGCCTGGGAGGATTTTTGTTGCCCTTTATCGAAATGAATGGAGGACAAATCCCCTTCTTTGATTTTCGAGTGAAAGGTGTGACGTCAATTTCTGCTGATGTCCATAAATATGGGTTTGCAGCAAAAGGTGCCTCTACAGTCATTTATCGAAATATGAACTATATGAAGCATCAATTTTTTATCCACGAGGATTGGCCCGGTGGCGTCTTTGCATCACCCGCATTGTTAGGGACAAGACCTGGTGGCTCCTTTGCCGCTGCGTGGGCAGCCATGCATGCCCTTGGTGAAGATGGATATAGGGAAAATGCACAAAAAATCATGAGTATCACTGAGGAACTCCAAGAGGGTATTAATGCTATTGAAGGTCTTGGCGTACTGGGTCATCCTGATATGAGCGTGTTTGCCTACCATTCAACCGATGAAAGGATCAACATTTTTGCAGTTGGTGATCAAATGGAAGCAAAGGGCTGGCAAATTGATCGGTTGCAGCGCCCTGAAGGCTTACATGTCATGGTCGTACCTGGTCATGCAAACATAACCAAAGAATATCTCAGCGATCTCCAATCTTCAGTTGAAGCAGTTCGTTCCAACCCCAAATTTGCAGCCAAAGGCAATGCAGCCATGTATGGCATGATTGCCAATCTCCCCTTCAGAGGCATGATCAAGAAAGAAGTCATGAAAATGATGGAAGGGATGTATAGTTCCGAGGGTCAGATGCCTATGGATGGTGAAAATAATCCCTGGCTGGTTGAAAAGTTGGCCGGATTTATGCACAAAATCAAATCAAAGAAATCCGGGAGATAAGGGGCTCATCCCAATCGGTTTTGCTTTGGCCTTTGCAACGGTGTAATAAGTTGACGACAAGGTCACGAGACTAAAATTATTATTAAGAAAATGGGGATATAAAGATGAATTACGATCACATCGGTCAGATGATCACAGTTAAAATTGCTGAATATGGTGATAATACTGCACTGAGATATAAGATTGGGGATGGCTGGGCATCCTTGAGCTACAAAGATTTTGGTGCAAAGATCACAAGTCTCGCCTGTGCCATGATACAATCAGGTGTAAAAAAGGGTGATTCGGTGGGTATTTATTCCGCCAACCGATATGAGTGGGCAGTGAGTGACCTAGCCTGCATACTTGTGGGAGCTATCTCGGTCCCTATTTATGCTACAAATACCCTCGACCAGGCCAAATACATCATTCAGGATGCGGGCATCAAGCTGATCTATGTTGGCAACCTGGAGCAGTATACAAATCTTGCTACCATTCATAAAGGTGGCCACCCACTCCAGATAGTTTCCTATGATCCAGCCATAGAGATTGATACTAAGTTCGCTACTTATTTCCGAGATTTTCTGAATGTGCAGGAACAGGAGAAACTGATCAAGGAAATGAATCTCCGCTCAGGAAAAATCAAAAGCGATGATGTCTGCACTATTATTTATACTTCAGGAACCACTGGGCACCCCAAAGGCGTCATGTTATCTCATGGAAATTTGTTTCATCAGTTTGAGTGTGTGGATGCGAATTTCAGTGTCAGCCACAAGGATGTTTCCCTGTGCTTTTTACCTTTGAGCCATGTCTATGAACGAATGTGGTCCTATTATGTGTATCTCAAAGGAGCTATTCAGACCTATCTGGAAGATCCAAAACAGGTAATTGAAACCCTGCAGGAGGTCAAGCCTACTGCCATGGTATCCGTTCCCAGGCTATACGAAAAGATCTATGCCGCTGTGATGAACTCTCAGGAAAATGCATCAGCCATAAAACGATTTTTATTTACAAAAGCGATTGCCACGGGAACCACCTACAACAATCTATTCTTTAGAAAACAGGAAGTACCATCTGGTCTGGCCCTGAAATACAAGGTTTTGGACAAATTGGTCCTTTCCAAAGTTCGAGCAGTCGTGGGTGGGGATAAGAATTTCTTTTCAGCAGGGGGAGCCCCACTGGACAAGAGTATTGAAGAGTTTTTCCTGGCCTGCGGTTTATTGATTTGCCAGGGATATGGTCTGACTGAGACTTCTCCCATGATTTCATACAATACACCTGAGAATTTCAAGTTTGGTACGGTTGGAAAACTGGTTCCAGATTGCGAAGTCAGAATTGCTGAAAGTGGAGAAATCCAGGTCAAGGGTCCCCAGGTTATGAAGGGCTATTTCAATAATCCTGCAGCCACAGCCGAAAGTATTGTGGATGGTTGGTTCAAAACAGGTGATGTTGGTGAGTTTGATGAAGATGGCTTCTTGAAAATCACTGATCGCATCAAGGATTTGATTATCACCTCTGGTGGTAAAAACATTGCTCCACAGAATATTGAAAAATTGATCGGTAAGGATTTTTTCATTGATCAGATTATTGCTATTGGGGATAAACGCAACTTTGTAAGTGCCTTAATTGTACCTGCATTTGAAAGTCTGGAAGCCTGGGCTCACAAAAAGAAAATACAATTCCAAGACAATGATGAATTGATCGCTCATCCCCATGTCATTGAATTTTTCAAGGAGCGTATTGAAGCGCAGTCCCAGAAACTGGCCAATTATGAGACCATCAAAAAATTCAAGCTCATGGCAAAACCTTTTACCCAGGAAGGTGGCGAGATTACACCTACGCTGAAACTCAAACGCAAGCAGATCAACGAAAAGTTCAAAGCCCTCATCGAGACGATGTACCACAAGCATTAGCCTTGAATAATGCAAAAAATGTTGGTTTCCTGTTCCAAATATTGCAAATTGTGACAAATAAAGTCACAGTGATTTATAGAGGGTTTAAAATCTGAAAGAGGAGATGTCAAATGCTTACTTTTGATGTGAATTGGATCGCAATTATTGTGTTAATGATTGTCAATATGGGTTTGGGTGCAGTTTGGTATGGTCCATTGTTTGGGAAACCTTGGATGGAAGCCACTGGGATAAAAATGGATGATATGGAGGGCAAGAACATGATGCCGCCCTATGCTGTTGCTATCCTGAATTCATTTTTCATGGCATTTTTCATGGCCAATGTGATCGCCTGGACTGGTACCGCAAGTTTGGGAGGAGGACTCCTTCTGGGACTCTTCATGTGGATTGGATTTACCGGCCTATCGTTTGGCGTGAATCACGCTTTTGAAATGCGCTCACTCCATTTATGGTTTATTAATTCCGGGATGTATCTGGTAGGTCTCCTCATTATGGGAGCCGTACTAGCCATCTGGTAACAGCCCAGTAATATTTTGATGACGCCGGGCTATCACCCGGTGTCATTAGAGTCGATTGAAGCCAAATATTAGCTTTAGCAGGCCTTTCAGTTTCCATGACCAGGCCCCACCAACCATCATCATAAAGCCCACCCAGCGCCTATAAACAAAACCTGGTATGGGGGTCCAATAAAGTTGCTTATTCAAAGGAAAATAGTCATTCACAATGACGCGCGCTTCGGTCATTTCAAGTAAACCGAGTTCTCCATGAGTTCGACCAACACCACTTTGCTTAAAACCACCCCAGGGTAAATTTGGAATTCCATGAGATATTAGATGACTATTAATTGTCACGACACCGGCTTCCAGTTGGGTGGCAATTTTTCTTCCAAGTCTGTGATTCTTAGTCCAGATCGAAGCAGTTAAACCAAGATCCGAATCATTGGCCAGGTGAATTGCTTCCTCAATGTTTTTGAAGGGCATCACACCGATTACAGGTCCAAAGGTTTCTTCTTTCATAACCCGCATTTCCTGATTTACCTCAGTGAGGATAGTGGCAGGGAGCGCATGTTCCGTTGTTTCATCGATTTGCGATATAGCCTCAACGATTGCACCCTGTGCTATGGCCTCCTCCAACATGTTTCGGACAGCATCATGTTGCCTTGATGTTGTCATCGTACCAATATGAGTGTCTTTATGATCGGGATGTCCGACACGCAGCTTCTCAACCTTTTTCTTAAGAAGTTTCAGGAAGGGTTTGTAGACATCACGGTGGACATAGATACGTTCGACCCCGGCGCAACTCTGACCGGAATTAGATAAACCAGCCCAGATTGCTCCGTTGACAGCCTTTTTCAAATTGGCTTCAGCACAGACAATCATGGGATCATTTCCACCCAGTTCAAGCGAAATGGGAGTGAGGGTTTCGGCTGCTTTTTTCATAAGAATTTTACCGATGGGAACACTACCAGTAAAAAATAATTTGTCAATCCCCGCTTCCAGAAAGGCATCTCCAGCAATTCGTCCTGCAACATTCACCTGGACAAAGAGATCCTGGGGCAGTTCACCAGCATCCACAATTTTTTGAATAACCTGTCCCACCATTTGCGTTTCAGAAGCTGCCTTATAAAGCAGACCATTACCAGACATGAGGGCCATAAGAATTTCATGCATGGGAATTGCCAGTGGGTAATTCCAGGGGGAAATGATTCCAACGACTCCCATGGGAACGTGCTGCAGACGGTTTCGCGTGAAAAAAGAAAATATATGCGAGCCTTTGACACGGCGCTCTCTAAGTACGCGGGCGGAATGTTTGATATAGTAATCAAAAGCTATCACAGCTGAAGAAATTTCAGTCATATAGGCATCAGCCAGGGTTTTGCCATTATCAGCTGAAATAATTCTGGCATATTCCTCACCATGCTCAATCAAATGCCGTTGCATTTTTCTAAGGTGTTTGCCACGCTTTGAAAAGGAATAATCAGCCCATTTCGTCTGTGCTTTTCGGATTCGCGATACTGCGTACTGAATATCCTCCAGCGTATTTTGTGGTATCTGACCCAAGGACTCACCAGTGGCTGGATTGAATGCTTCGGTGTGTATGAGTGTTGACATAAATTCCCCTTTAATGGCTCAGAAAATGTATACGGAATGATGCGAGGGGCAATTTGTTTTATCCGCCTTCTCAGAAAACCCAGGGTTACCTGCGGAGCTCTATTTGTTTAACCCTTAGACACGAATATCTCGAATCGGACGAATTGACACGAAACAAATCGAGTAAATAGTTTTTGTTCCAAAATTATTCGTGGTATTTAGTGAAGCTTGGTGACATTCGTGTCTGATACGCCAGTCGCTGGCTATGCTGCTATCAGGTTTTGTAATCTTCGTAAATTTCGTCTGCCTTCTCAGAAAACCCAGGGTTACCTGCGGAGCTCTATTTGTTTAACCCTTAGACACGAATATCTCGAATCGGACGAATTAACACAAAAAAAATCGAGTCTATAGTTTTTGTTCCAAAATCATTCGTGGCAATTAGTGGAGCTTGGTGACATTCGTGTCAAAAGCACCTGTCTCTTGCTATGCTACCATCAGGTTTTGTAATATTCCTTAAATTCACCTGCCTTTACCGAAAACTCGGAGTCTACTCGTGAAGCTCTATTTGTTTAATTCTTAGACACGAATATCTCGAATTAGACGAGTTGACACAAAACAAATCAAGTTCAATAGTTTTTTTTCTCAAAATTATTCGTGGCATTTAGTGAAGATTGGTGACATTCGTGTCTGATACGCCAGTCTCTGACTAAGCTGCTATCAGGTTCTAGAAAAGATACGTTGGAATCGTAGGTAATCGTGACATCGTTTAGATTTTAAGGCAGTAACAATGCTGAAATTGCTTATCTTGAACCCGATAGATTCAAACAAAATGCATAATACGTATACCAATTAGTCCATTGAATTATTTGGATTCAAAAATATGATCAGGATGAGATTATGAAGAAACTGACCCCAAAAGATCTTTGTAGAACTACCAATGATGATGCGCTAAAATTTAAATCCACAGCAGAACTTCCCAGTCTAAACAAGGTGATCGGACAGGAACGGGCAGTTCGGGCACTTCAATTTGGCCTGGAGCTTCTGGCACCTGGCTACAATGTGTTTGTCGGTGGCGTTCCGGGAACAGGTAAGAGTACCATAGTAAAGAGTCTTGTTGCAAAGTTTGCCGCCAACAAACCGGTTCCCCCAGACTGGCTTGTTGTTTTCAATTTCCGCGATGAATACCATCCCCGTGTGTTCCAATTGCCAGCTGGGCAGGGCAACAAATTTGCCAAACAGATGAAGCGCTTGATAACCAGTTTAAGTACAGATCTCCCTAAGGTTTTTACAGGTGATATTTATACGAAACGTAAAAAAGAGATAACCGCAGAGTTCGATACTGGACGTGAGGAAATCATTGCCAACGTGAATGCAGAAGCTGCTGAGCGGGACATCCAATTGAACATGACTCAGGCAGGTTTTCAAACCATTCCGCTTAAAGATGGCACACCCATGGATGAAGCTGCTATTTCTGCACTCACTGAGGAGCAGCTGGTAGCGATTAATGAAAAAATTAATCTGATCCAGGAGCATTTACGTGAAGCTCTCCGTGATATGGCGGAGTTGGAAGAAGAACGTGCAGATGTTGTTGAAACTCTCCAGGAAAAAATAGCTTTGGATTCAGTAGAACACCGCATCGGCCGACTGCTTGAAAATTATTCAGATCATCCAGGTCTCTTGAAATATCTCGAGGAAGTCAGGGATGATATTGCAGAGCATGTCCAGGAATTTGTCGGTATGGATAGCGCCGCAGAAGATGAAGAGGCACCAAGTCCTCGGCAGAGTCAAAAAGCTTTAATGCAGAGATATAAGGTCAACCTGTTGGTGGATAATTGTCGTCAGAAAGGTGCACCTGTTATTGTTGATACAAATCCTTCGTATTACAATCTTTTTGGTAGAATAGGGAAGGAAGCAGTGATGGGGGGCTGGTATAGTGACTATACCATGATTAGCTCTGGAGCCATGTTGCGTGCCAACGGTGGATTCCTCATTTTGGATATCCAGAATGTCCTCCAGGGGGCCAATGTTTGGGAATATCTGAAACGGACTCTCAAAAACAAATCCTTGCAAATTGAAGATGTAAATGAACAGTATGGCCTTAATGCCACCACCTCGTTGCAGCCTGAGCCCATCCCTTTAGATTTGAATGTCATTCTGCTTGGTCGTTCAGATCATTTTCATTATCTCCAGGAAGTTGATGATGCCTTTAATAAGACCTTTAAGGTTCGAGCAGATTTTGATTATGAAGTCAATCGTAGTGCTCAGAATGAACATCTTCTATGTCAATTTATTGCAAAGGTTTGCCGTGAAAGCAAATCACCTCACTTTACCTCACAGGCAGCGACCCAGATAATTGTGTATAGCTCAAGATTGGCTGGCGATAAGAGTAAACTCTCCCTCCAGTTTGGAACCCTGGTCGGTCTGATTACCGAATCAGCTTACTGGGCCAAGAAACAGAAACATCGGCAGGTTCAGATGGAAGATGTCCGCAAAGCCATTTCTGAAAAACGCTTCCGAGGAAGTCTATACGAAGAGAAGGTCTGGGAAAATATTGAGAGTGAAACCTTGATGATCGACGTGACAGGGGAACGGGTTGGTCAGATTAACGGATTGGCCGTTTATTCCATGGGTGACAATTCATTTGGGAAACCATCCAGAATAACAGCTACGACCTATATGGGTGAACCAGGAATTATTTCAGTGGAACGGGAAGCAAAACTTTCTGGGAAAACTTATGATAAGGGCAATTTGATCATCAATGGCTATTTGGGCCAGACCTTTGCTCAAAACTTTCCCTTGTCGGTGACCATAACATTGACTTTTGAACAATCCTATGGCGGCATTGATGGAGACAGTGCCAGCTCAACAGAAATCTATGTGATTCTCTCCGCTCTATCAGGAATTCCCATTAAACAGGGGATTGCAGTGACAGGGTCTGTTAATCAATGGGGTGAGATTCAAGCTATTGGTGGTGTAAATGAGAAGATCGAAGGCTTCTTCCATCTCTGTAAACTCCGAGGATTAACTGGAGAGCAGGGAGTCATGATTCCTTCAGCGAATGTGGATCATCTCATGCTTATGCCTGATATTCAGGCTGCAGTGAAGACCGGAAAATTCAATATCTGGTCAGTTGACAATATCTCTGAAGGGATTGAGATACTTACAGGGGTAAAAGCAGGTGCTTTAAACAGGCACGGAAATTTTCCTGCTCGCACCGTTTTTGGTGAAGCCCAGAATCAGCTAAAAAAGTATTTTGCTAAAGTTCAAAGCTTCACCAAAAAGGCATAGAAAAATTAGGGAAATAGCTATTACGGCTCAATAGTTGCTTTGTCCAATACTTGTGAAAAATAAATGGTGTCACAGATCATTCAGCATTGTTTTAAGGAGAGGTGGACATTAGTTTTTGAACATGAATGAGCCACGATATTCTGGTCTTGATCTTCATCAATTCTCAGCCCTCAAACAGAATGTAATCTTTTCGGCTCCGATTAAGAGATGGGTAGGTTCAGACACTCAAAATCCAGTCAATTTTTATCATATAAAAAGAAATTTCGTATAGCGGGAGTTCGTATTCATGGCGATAAAAGTAATTAGAATTAATGAGGCAACCATTCGTTTTGCAGGAGACTCAGGCGATGGTATG
>JABMQQ010000102.1 GCA_013202495.1 Fidelibacterota bacterium
ATAATTTGGCGCGTTCGTCTAGTGGTCTAGGACGCTGGCCTCTCACGCCGGTAACAGGGGTTCGACTCCCCTACGCGCTACGACTATAAAGATATTGATCTTTATTTGACATGCACCGGTAGCTCAATTGGATAGAGCGTTTGGCTACGGACCAGAAGGTTCCGGGTTCGACTCCTGGCCGGTGTACAAGGCCCCTGTTTTCAGGGGTCTTTTTATTTTGGGGATTCTTCCTCATTTCGTCGCATTTTTTATTTATCGTTCAACTATGATCTCCTGCATATATTCTTCTATGTCCTCCTGGATAAAGTCGGGAGTGTATTGTCGAAGTCGAAACCACTGATGTATAATCATAAATAACAAAGGTATGATGAATAATTTTTCTGCTCAGGCTCTCATTTTATTAGGTGTTTTAAGTCTTTCTGTCTTGGGTCAAACCTTTGATCCTTACTCTGGAGAACTGATTAATATAGAGGTTGATACTTCTGTGATAGACGCCCCAAAGAGTATCCCTGTATTCGATCCCATGACAGGAGAAGTCATTCTTCCACCTTCACCTTCACCCCAAGTGGTTCAGTCCAGCTCTCGCGAATTTAGATTCGACCCAGAGACAGGCTTGCCATTATATGAGGATGCAAAAATAGATATTTGTGTGAGGGCAAAAAGGGATGCACTGGAGGATACTTCAAATCTATGGTATATCGGTGGTATCATCTATGTTGTGGGAATTCCAGTTTATGTGATTTACAACCCAGAACCACCTCCCCATAGACTTTTACAGATGGATGTGAAAGATATCATCCCCTACAAAAAATGTTACCAGAAGGAAATAAAAATGGAGCGAGGGAAACGTATGCTTTCAGGTTGTGGAGTATATCTAGGCGCTAGCTTGCTCTTATTTGGCCTATAAAAAACATCCCTAGCTGTAAGAAAATCTTGTGATCACAGGTAGCGCCGAGAATGATAAACTGCATGAACGAAATCTACTTATCGTTAAAACGTTTTTCCAATTCGATCCCTAGGCCATCGGCCATGCGATTCACAAAAGCAAAATAGGCCGTGATCGCACAAATATCATGAATGCCTCGATCATCCAAACCTTGTGATCGTAACTGCTCTACATCAACATCAGTCATACTACCTGGCGTTCGTGTCAATTTGGTAGCATAATTCAGAATTGCTTTATCCTGGGCAGTCAATGAAACATGATCCTCTGATCCTACTAATTCCGCAATCAAGGAATTCTGATCTTCAGAAGGTACTTGTTTTGCTGATAAAAGCCTGCGGAGCCCTGCCCCGTGGTGTTCTATTCAGTAGTGACACTCATTGATGGCTGATATAGCAACAGCAATCATCTCACGCTGGATGCGAGTCAAGGGTCCTTTGCTGTACATCAGCTCCTTGTATAATGTATAGTGATGTCGCATGATTTCACTGTGAACACCATGAATGCGCAGAATATGATCCGTATCATTTACTCGATGCTCTTCAGGTATATCATTTGGATCCACATATTTAATATATGCCATGAAAGCTCCAGCTTTTTTGTTCAATTTATTAAGATATCAGATTCAGTATAGTGTGAACCTCAAAAGAATGCAACAGGAGTCAGATCTATTTTTGGCGTGTTGGTATTATGTTCACAATGTTGAGCACGTTCATGACAATTGGTATTAACGATCACTCCCACTGAATATCCCTGATGTATTCACAGCCAACATGAGATATGGAGCCGGTTGAGACCCATCAGGAAAACCGTTTGACGAGGACCATGCTCCAAAGGGCCAGGCTACCCTTAATTTGACGTTTTCCCAATAAGGTTTTGATATCGCTACATCTATACCTGCCTCAGCAGAGCCAAGAATGCGTGTTTCTCGTGTACCTGACCAAATGGAAGGTGGAGCGATCAACTGTTCAGCTCTCAGTTGAACGAATGGAGCCAGGAATAAAGGATACCAGGAGTGTATCGCAGACGACAGGTGAACCGATGAGCGATGATCGCTAAGAATATTGTCACGCTTCATAGTGTTTTTCTGATAGAGCCAGCTAAAAGAAAGGGCGTTTAAGAAATCGGGATTAAATTTTGCCCAGGGCATTGGATTCGTGTGCAGAAGCAGGACACTCCACGATATCCCTTCTTCAGAATCAAAGGGAAAATCTTGGTTGAGATATTCGATTTTACTCGGTAGGTTGAGCAGAAGCTGTGCAAAAGATCGTCCTCGATTTCCCAATGCAATTCTTAATCCCATTGAAAAACCACCAGAATAGGAAATGGTTGAGCTTTTAAGGTAGGTGACATTTTCCTCAAGTGAACCGACTCCCCCATACCCATTCACAAATAACACATTGCTGCGACCAAAGGAGTGTGAGACTTCAAAGAATGTATTCACCGCAGGTCCATAATTAATGTTACCAGCAGGTCCTCTATGGGTGACCTGGGCATCAGACATCCAATGCCAATTATCATCACCCATTAAAGTATTTGGCCAATGGGCGACCCAGTTGTTCATTGAGGCACCACCACCTGCCTGACCACTACCCACAGGTGAACAGCACACCTGGCCAAAACCATTGCTAATCGTTAATATTCCTATAAGTAGGATATATTTCATGGGGAAATTAGTTCAACATCTGGATAAAAAGCCGCTACTGAAAACCAGTAGGCAATGTATGCATTTGCTGCTACCAGACGCTCTGAGGGTTCGGGATTGGCTATCAACTGACCTGTGATATCCCATTCTTTCTCCGTTTCAGCTTGAATAATAGTGATTTCCCCTGCTGAAATATCCCAACTTGATATACTGATTACGCGCGACGTTTCAAAAGCTACTGCAATATTATCGCGCCCAGAGACCACAACTTTATAATGAGAATTACCAACATCAACCCCAAGAATTTGAGGATCGAGATAAGAATCAATGTCAAGAGCTTGCACTTCATCCCCATTGATGATGGTCAACACACGATTTTTGGCTGGTAGACGATCGTCTTTATTGGCCACTGGAAAATATATGAAATCACCACAAGCCAGGGAGTTGCATGTACGATAGCTACCATATGGATAGCGATTGTAGTTCCTTGAATGTTTCGTATCCGAATTCACAACTTTGGTATCCGGGAACAGCGTTCTCCAGTTACCCCAGGTAGTTTCCACAAGATTATTTAAGTGTAATTCACCACCTGAACGATCACCTGCTGCAGATCGCAATAACATTTGTGGCCAATAACTATCAGTTTCGCGGTCATACATAATGAGATTGCTATTAAATAATAAGCCTGAAACACCGTATTCCACTGATGTAGTCAAGTGAATAGCGCTTCCTGTCAATGGACAGTACGAAATACTGTAACCCGATTCGTTGACTATTTCATGCCAGTCGAGGATGGAATGTGGGTATGCTACATGTTCTGTACCGTTCCATATGCCCACAACCAGATCTTGATCATCCAAAAATCCCAAATTCGACCCATCCACTTGAGACTTGTTGGGCGCTTCAAGACTGGGAATACAGTCTTTACCATCATAACATCCCTGACGCATGAATTGGGTATCAATGGTCCAAGTCAAATCAGAGACATCGTCAGTAACATTTGTTTCCTGACAGGCAAAGATGAAAACGGTCAGGGCTAAGGGAGCTATGAATCTCATACGAACCTCCGCTGTTATATATGCAGGACCAACCATGTTGATCTCTTTCCTACTAAATAACATACGCTCCAACTGTCCCCGGGAATGTCTTGGGACTGACAATTGGATGAACAGAGAATCAAGATTTACGGGCTGAAATACATGGTTTCCTTGATTCATAGATCGAATTCTCTATCTTGAGGTCTGTTTTAAATTGCAATGATGAGGAGTTATTGTGGAGTGGAGAGCCAGCCATATACTGGTCAAAAATAGAAGTTTAGCTGAAGAGCTATTTAAGAGAATTCAAAAGGGAGCTCGCTTCGAACAACTCGCCAAAGAATACTCGACCTGCCCCAGTAAATCAAAAGGTGGTGACCTTGGGTGGTTTGGTACAGGTCAAATGGTAAAACCTTTTGAGGATGCGGTCAGGAAAATGGGTCGTGGAAGAGCCTCCAAACCTGTTTCTACTCAGTTTGGGTATCACATTATTAAGAAAACTGGTGAACGATGAGCAATAAGGTTGAGTCATATAGACATAAGACGCGGGCAGTGGTTTTTCTCATGTCTGCTGCCATCAAAGCTATTTATGGGACCAAAAGGACGCTCATAATAGATCACTCATTTGGAGATGGATATTATTGTGTACTAAAAGAACAAAAGCGCGTAACCAGTCATGAATTGAAATCTATTCACGATAGGATGCACCAGTTACAAGCCGATTTTAAACATATCAAGATCCGAGCTGCCAAGCCCGAGGATTGGAAACACCTGCTAACTCCCAGGATTCACACGGTTCGTCCACCTGTTCTCATGTTAGGAAACCATATATCAGCTTCATACGAATTTACAAATCTTGACTTATCGGCTGTGCCTCATTTCGAGTTGATGATTTACGATCGAGGTTTTCTGCTCAGAATAAGTGAGAATGGGGACGAATTAGTAGATTATTCTGACTCACCCAAACTCTTTGGGATGATGAAAGAACACGAAAAGTGGGGCCGCATTCTCAAAGTGTCATCCATTCATGATCTGAACAAGCAGATCATGGAAAAGGGTTTCAAACAGGTCATCTGGGTCGCAGAAGGGCTACAAGAGAAGCGAATTGCGGCATTGGCTGATGACATCAGTACTCAAAAAGGTACTCGTGTCATTTTTGTAGCAGGTCCCTCCTCTTCAGGCAAAACAACGTTCACCAAGCGGCTCGCCATTCATCTCGCTGTCAATGGGATTCAATCAAAATATCTCTCCATGGATAATTATTTCCTGGATCGAGACAAAATTCCTCCTCAGGCAGATGGAACTTTAGATTTCGAAAACGTGAGTTGTGTAGATATTGCTTCCTTAAAGCATGAATTAGGACAACTGGTTAATGGACAGCCCGTTCATAAACGCAGCTATAATTTTGTAGATGGCAAACAGGAGGTGTTACAGGACACCATGTCCCTCAAACGGGATGAGGTACTCATTTTTGAAGGTATACATGGCTTGAATCCTCTTATTCATGAGGGATTGTCACAGGAAAGCTATTATCGTGTATATATAAGTGCATTAACACAGCTTAACATTGATAATACCCATCCAGTGTCAACTTCTGATGGAAGATTAATTCGTCGTATTGTGAGGGATTACAATTATAGAGGATACAGTGCAGATGACACAATTGGTCGGTGGAACTCTGTTCGTCATGGAGAACTAAGTAATATCTTCCCCTTTCAAGAACAGGCTGATACGATGTTTAACTCTGCACTTATTTATGAGTTAGCTATTCTGAAAAGGTATGCATTGCCCCTGTTAAAAGCAGCCTCTAAAAATACCGTTCGAGATAGACTGATTACTTTGTTGTCCTTATTTCATACAATTCCTGATAGACATGTCCCTGGAACTTCAATATTACGTGAGTTTATAGGAAATAGTTACTTTAAGTATTAAAGATATGAATGTTTTAATCGTATTGGCTGGAAATCCTCCGAGTAAAACCCTTCTTAAAACTGAGATGATGGCAGCTGATCTCATACTTGCTGTTGATGGGGGTTTTAATGTATTTCAAAAATATAAACTTGATCCTGATCTCGTTCTAGGTGATATGGATTCAGCAAATACGGAGAATATTGGATCAATTAAAGTTATTCCCTTAATCGATCAAGGTCTCACAGACCTCCAGAAAACGCTGGATTACGTATTTGAAACCTATCCAGTCAAGTCACTGACATTCCTGGGTGCCGGTGGAGATCGCACGGATCATTTGCTACATAACCTGCATATCTGTGCTTCAATTGATCCTAAAATTGATATAATCTTCAAGAATGAATTAACACCTGAGACGGAAGTCTCCCTCGAAATTATTCAAAGAATAACCCCAGATCGTGACTTCGACCAGCGGGTCATTCAAGGCAATACACTGAGTATTTTGCCGATCACGGAGTATAAGGGTCTTCAATCGAGTGGTCTCCAGTGGGAAATTGTAAATCAAGATCGCTCTGATGGGTTTATCAGCCAGAGCAATCTGGTTATTAAGGCTGACCTCACGTTCACGATAGAGTCTGGGTGTGCCTATATTGCTGTGTATCAGTAAGTAACATGATATACCTATGAATCTACATCTAGTTGATATTGGTCTCATTTTAGTCTATTTCATTGCGGTATTGCTCGTTGGAGTATACAATACACGTACTGATTCGACCTCTGATTACATGCTTATGGGTCGAACACTCACACTACCTGCCTTTGTGATGACCCTGGTATCAACCTGGTATGGTGGCATTCTTGGTGTCAGTGAATACAGTACCAGCTACGGCATATCCAATTGGGTAATATTCGGACTCCCCTACTATGTCTTTGGTATTGTCTTCGCTTTGCTGGTAGCAAAGAAAGCTCGAGCATTGGAAGTGAACTCGCTTCCTGAAATACTGGTATCTGACTATGGCAAGAATGCCGGCAGGCTGGCATCCGTGTGGGTGCTGCTGTTAGCCAGTCCAGCTCCCTACATTTTAACCCTGGGATTAATCCTCAATTATTTCTTGGGGTTGAATCTGGTTATTGCCATAATTATGGGAGCAGTATTTTCACTATTCTATATACTTAATGGCGGCCTTACCTCTGTAATTAAAACTGACAAACTACAATTTATACTCATGTTCGCCGGGTTTTTAGTTATTCTGATTGTCCTTGGTGGAACATATATGAGTCCCATAGATCTCTGGCATTCCCTGCCAGATTCACACACCTCACTTACAGGCGGGCAAAGCTTTGCTTACATACTGGTCTGGTTTTTCATTGGATCATGGACTATGGTGGATCCCGGCTTCCATCAGAGAGTTTATGCCACCACCACGCCAAGGATAGCTAAACGTGGTATCCTCTGGGCAGTTTTATTCTGGTTTATCTTTGACATGATGACAACGCTCACAGGACTATACGCATTTTCCTATCTGCCCTCTGATACTATTCCCTCACAGGCATTTCTAGTTTTAGGAAACGCTGTTTTACCTTTGGGTCTCCAGGGCTTGTTTTATGTGGGTATTCTAGCCACTGTCATGTCAACTCTAGATAGCAACACCCTTGTATCGGGTATTACGCTGGGGAAAGATATCCTTTCAACCTTTTCATCCTTTAAAACTTATTCTACCCACGTTCTCATTAAAGCAAGTATGCTGGTTGTTATTATGATGGGGATTGTCATGGCAATCTGGATTCCTTCAGTCATTGATCTTTGGTACACCTTTGGGACTATATCTATACCAGCACTGCTGATTCCCACATTGTTTAGTATCTTCAAGAAACCCCTTTCTCAACAAGCTGTTCTTCTGAATTTAACCATACCTCCTCTGGCATCATTGCTCTGGTTCCTTTTTGGAAAAATAGACGAATGGAGTTACTTTTGGGGGCTTGAACCATTCTATCCCGGTCTGTTTTGTAGTTTGCTCATTTTGATTCTGTTTAAGAACTCGCATAAGGAAGCAAGTCAGTGATTAATCGTCTAAAAGGCAAAACCATTTTAATAACTGGTGCCAGTGCTGGTATTGGTGAAGCATGTGCCCATTTGTTTGCTCAGCAGGGTTCAAATCTGATTTTAACTGCCAGACGTGAAGTTAAGCTTCACAAATTGGCTTCAGACCTTCAAAAAGAATACAAGATAGAGGTTATGGAGAGGGCTCTTGACGTGAGAGATAGTTCTGCCGTTGAAAGACTGATCTCATCATTGCCTGATCCATTTAAACATATTGATGTCCTTGTAAATAATGCCGGATTGGTGCTTGGCGTTGAAAAAGCCCACGAGACACCAGGCGATGATGTGGATATCATGTTGGACACCAATATAAAGGGTGTACTGAATATGATTCGAACTGTTGTTCCTGATATGGTGGCGAATCTGCAGGGACACGTGATAAATATATCTTCCATTGCCGGTCATGAAGCCTACCCTGGAGGCAGTGTATACTGTGCCAGCAAACACGCTGTGGATGCCCTGACCAAGAGTCTCAGAATGGATGTTGTCTCTACCCCACTTCGGGTGACTGCCATCTCACCTGGACTCGTAGACACTGAATTCAGCCTGGTGAGATTTAAAGGTGATGCAAAGAAAGCTGAAGCAGTCTATCAGGGACTTGAAGCTCTGGTGGCAGAAGACATAGCTGAAGCCGTATTGTTCGCAGCTTCCAGGCCAGCTCATGTCCAAATTGCCGATATGATAATATTCCCGACTCAACAAGCAGCTGCAACCGTTGTGCATAGGGAGAGTAAATGATCACCATGCTCATCCCACCATTCAACTGGTTATTTACTCAAAAAGAATGTATATCACATGCCATACCACATGTGTTTAAGCTCAATTTGCATTGATGTGTGAAAATTTATCTTCATGGCCTAAACACCATTAACCTCGGGAGGGGATTAAAATGAAAAGAATTATTCTACAACTCACACTACTAATATGTGTAACCATCCTATTTTTCACCAATTGTGAAGGTATCAACAATGACAATGAGGTATCTCCCGAGGATTCTGCAGCTGCAGTCGTTCTGGTCACAGATGCGAATGCATCGCTGCTCAATTTAATCGGAGGATTGCTTGCCTCCGATCCGGATGCTGCGCAGACCATCCTTAATGGAATTGATTTAACTGAACCGAACGGGTTTTATGTGGAAGCATCTGAGTTAGATTGGCGAAATCCGGAGGCGCATTTTGGTGTCGGGTTTACCAGTCTTCTTATTCTTTCTCAAAATACCATGATGGATGATATCTTCGGATCGAGTGTGAAAGTATATGCTCCTTTTAGTGAAACTGGTGCTGCATCAAATCCAGTGGGCTATGGGTTTGGCCTGCCCCTCTCAGTTCCTAGAGTTAAAGGAATGATTGCTTCATATTTTGAAATCCCACTTGCATTTGCCCGTTTAAAATTTGAATCCTTGGATACCTTTAATGAATTTCAGACTCAAGTGACTGAAAATTATATTCCCATGGTTGATGCAGGTCTTGCCTCTTTGGATTCAATAGACAATGATCCAGCTTTCGTTTTCACTTTAGGTGCAGGTGTTCAGATTGATGTTACTGATATCACCGCAATGGAATCCTCATTATTCGCTCTTCAGGGCATGTTGAAAGGCCTTGCAGCGTTCAATTACGAATTGGATACTTCAGATTCATCTGCAATCATCGCTGGATTAACACTGGGTTCGACATTTGCTGCACTGAATAGTGATGGTGATAGTCTACTTAGCGAAGCTCATGCTTCAGCTATGTCATCTATTGACAAAGCTGAACAAGTCCTTGCCATGGTTGACGCCGAAGATACTGCGTTGAATCACTTTTTTGTCGAATTTAGTCAAACCGAATCATCCCAAATACAGACCAGTCTCAATGCCCTGACAAACACACTCTCAGGACCAACAAGTGTTGAGTATGCCTTTAGCAATGAAAGAGGAGAATTTAGTATTGAAGGCAGTGCCTCAATAGATGTCTCTCAATATTACCTCAATGCAGTCTCTGATTTAAAATCATTATTGCCACTCTACACAATGAGTACAACCACGGCCTATAATTACCACCAGGTTACTCTGTACGAACATATTAGCTTTGAAGAGACTGAGGTGCTTTTAGTAGGACTGAATAATACCCCCATTTCTGTCAATATTCAATATAGTGAAAGCAATAGTGACACTTCGGCAACTGTTTCATTGGGCTTCTTAACTTTTAATTTGTTGACAGCTAACCAGAGCGATCTACCAGTTGCCATCTGGGATCTGTGGGCAGAATTCCTGGTCACGGTTGGAGATTATTCTGATGAGCTTCATCATTTCCCTGAAATCTCATTCCAATGGAACGGAGTCATTACTACGGGCACAAATCTTACTATTGATGGTGACATAGCCATTGATTATCTGGAACGTACAACCGAATATACTGCTCCAGATATTTTATGGACAGCTACATCCTATGGTGATTGGCTAAGTGGATGGAGTGACCCAACGGTAAATGAGATGTTTCCAGATTTTCTGGCTGAAGATTTAGCGTATCTGCTTGGGATCAGCTGGGAATAATTAGTTTAATTCTGATACAAAAAGAGGGCAGTTCAAACTGCCCTCAGACCGTTGAAAAACCCAGTCATTTTGGCTGGGTTTTTTATTATGGGTGATATTTA
>JABMQQ010000103.1 GCA_013202495.1 Fidelibacterota bacterium
AGGATTCGAACCTACGGTACGCCTAAACGTACAACGGCTTAGCAAGCCGCCGCCTTAAGCCACTCGGCCACGTCTCCGTATTGAAAAAGCGCGCAAATATAAACCATGCCAATCTGAGGACAAATGAAAAGTGAGACTCGCCTATTTCAATTCGTGTTTTGGTCCAAATCTTTGACTGAAATAGATAAATGGGGTATCAATAAATGCGATAATAAGTTTAAGAATATAGGTTGTGAGTACAATCTCCCAGACTACAGACATGGGCAATACACTGGCTGGATCAAGGAATAGTCTTGGGAAAACAGCAAAGGCCAGAAGAGCGAAAGTTATTGAATCAATTAACTGACTGGATGCTGTGGAAAGATTATTTCTAACCCAGAGTAATTTTCCTTCAAATTTGGCTTTCCAAAAATGGAATGCCCAAACATCATGAAGTTGGGACACAAGATAGGCTATCACACTTGCCAGAACGATACCAGGAGCAAAGCTGAATATGGTATCCATTCCAGCAGAAGCACCCCAATCATTGGGACTGGCTTCGTAGGTAATCATAAATTGGGACATCACGAGATAAAATAAGGTAGCCCCTAATCCAATAAATACACCCTTTCGGGCAGCTGCCTTTCCATAATATTCTGAAAGAATATCTGTGCTGAGAAATATGGCGCCATAAAGGACATTACCACCAGTGGCTTCAAATCCAAAAAGTGTTATGGTTTTTGTAACAAAAATATTTGCCAGGACATAATTGATGGCAATAAGCGCATACAGCCAGTTTTTTCCCATGCGGAAAGCAAAAAGAACCATGGCCAGCCCAATAATTGTCTGAATAAAAAATATTACCTCGTTGCTCATTGTTCAGTTTTCCATTTCTCTGCAAGGACTTGCTTCAGTGAATCTGGCATCCGAGTAGGTCTTCCATTCATTTTAACAAATGCATGTATTGTTTTACCGCGATTTAGAACTTTTTCGGGATCATCATCATTGACCAGAGTGTAAAGAATTTCCATTTTACCTTTGGGCCAGTCATTAACTTCAGTAATGCAGGTGAGATGATCATCAAAACCCGGTCCATTGAAATAATCTGATTCACTATGGACCACGGGCATCATAATGCCCTCTGCTTCGAGTGCCTTATAGGTTAGCCCCAAATCTCGCATCATGTCAGTTCGAGCGGCTTCAAAATATTCATAGTATCTGGAGTAGTACATGACTCCCATTTGGTCGATATCTTTATACCTAACTTTAAAATGATAGTCGTATCGGATCATTCGCCTCAATCGCCTCAATCGCCTCAATCGCCTTATTCGCCTTCCCAGGCGCCCATGTTCTCAATTTTATGGATTCGCTTTTCAATCATCTCATCAACTGGGATTCCAATTATGGCATCGAGTTCTTCTAGAATGACCTCTTTCAGTATCTTTGCAGTACCCTTATAGTCCCGGTGAGCACCACCCAGAGGTTCTTCAATGATTCTATCTGCTATACCCATCTCTAAAAGATCTTCTGCAGTCACACGCATGGCCTCAGCAGCTTTTTTCTTTTGAGTAGCATCTCTGTAAAGAATCGATGCACAACCCTCAGGAGAAATAACCGAATACCAGGTGTTCTCCAGCATGATGAGTCTGTCACCTACTCCGATACCTAACGCACCACCTGAGGCTCCCTCACCAATTACAATGACAATGATTGGGACTGATAAGTGACTCATTTCAAAAAGATTTCTAGCAATGGCTTCTGCTTGACCGCGTTCTTCTGCTTCCAGACCTGGATATGCACCAATAGTGTCAACAAGCGTGACCACTGGCAATCCGTATTTTTCAGCCAATTTCATATGACGTAGAGCCTTGCGATAGCCTTCGGGGTATGGCATACCAAAATTTCGGTAGAGATTATCCTTGGTGGAGCGTCCCTTTTGCTGACCGATTATGACCATGCGTTGATCGTCAATACGAGCAATACCACTCACAATGGCCTTGTCATCTCCGAAAAGGCGGTCTCCATGAAGTTCTACCCAGGAATCACACATGAGATCGATGAGATCAAGCGCGTGTGGACGATCGGCATGTCGAGCAAGTTCCACTCGCTGCCATCGAGAAAGATTTTTAGTGATCTTGATAGATTGTTCGACAAGTTTTTTGCGGAGTTTTTTAATCTCCTTTTTCATATCCACATCAGAATCACTGGACATGATTTCCATTTCAATGATCTTTTGTTCTAGATCATGAATTGGTTTTTCGAACTCTAATACTGTTTTACCCATATTACTTTCCTAAGAAGGCTTTAATAATGATTTCAAAATCAAGGAGAACTGAATGATTGTGAAGATAATAGTTCAATAATGAATACCTCTCATCTTCACTGAGCTGAGATCCCCCTCGCACGGATTCAAGACTGAAAATGCCACGTTTAATATCCCATCCTTTGTCCATCAGATCAATTGGGGATCCGACCAGGCTCAACTTTCCCCGAATCACAAGGGGAAGCAAGCTTAAATTACTCCAAAATGAGAGCTGTCCATCAGGCATTTTATAGCTGGAAAATGTTGTACCACCTATTTGAATATCGGTAGCTGTCATGGACTTTGATTTCACCATAAAAGTTTGGAATGGTCGTAAGGCAATGTAAAGAAAGGGTGTAATTATTAGATCTTCAAGCCGTTTTACAATTTTTGCCCCAGTATGGTAGTATTTAAAATCCATATCTACGAATTGAACTGTCTGTAAATTCTCTACTGCAGATTTTCCAACGATAAAGGAAAGATTTCCAGGGACCAGTTTAATTTTGACACCCTGCTGACTCAAAGTAGGCAAATAGTCAAATACTTGACTCAACTCAATATTGTCAGAGGTAAAGATGACATCATCTATACGGTGATATTGAACCAGAGCCATCAAATCGTCAAGGTGCCCTATAATTCTATCATCAGCGTGCTGTATTCCATCAGTTGCGATGATACCCACAGGTGTATATCCAAGTCCAAGGTTAGTCATAAGCCTCGAAAAGATATCGCTGGCACTTTCAAAATCGCCTATGACCAGGGTTCGTTGCGTTCCCAGAACGAAATTTTCTGTTCTTCGTGAGGAAGCAACTATTCTCCATCCTGAAATCCAGAAAAGTGCTCCCAGATAGCTGATCAGCATCACAATGCGTGAGAATGCATAATCCTTGAAAAAATATGTCAGAGTTACGTTGATCAGGAACCCCAGGGTCGCAGCCAATACTGATCTACTTACTGAATACTTGTAAGTTCTGTATAATCCGAGACTTGTGATAACAGCCAACCAGCTTCCCAGGTACACGGGAAGTACGTATATGTATTGATTCAGAACATCAAAGGTCCTGAATTTGATATAAATAGCTATTAAGGTCAGGATCAAAAGCCCTGAAAGATCAAGCACATAGGCAGCCGCATTCTTACTAATCTTGCTGAGAATTGATAGAATATACCTTGCGAGAATACCCAGACGAAGTACCCAGTGGATGGGAAAACGTCTGGTTGACTTAAAATGTTTTTTAGCAAAAATATCCATCGCTCGGTAAAAGTGAGTATTGGTATCCCACAGGGCCACTTTCGATGATTCACCTTTGTAATGAATAATGCTGGTTGCAGGTGTATAATATACTTTCCAACCGGACTGACCAAACCTGAAGCACCAGTCTAAGTCCTCACCATACATAAAGAAGGTTTCGTCAAGTGTACCAACCTCTTCCAATGCTTCCCGGCGAATAAACATGCAGGAACCACTGATGGCTTCTACTTCATAATCTTCATCGGGATTGAGATGAGTCAAATTGTAGCGGCCAAACCATTTTGACTTTGGAAAAATATTGGCCAGGCCAAGCAGTTTGGTGAAAGCTACCCAAGGTGTGGGAAAGCTTCTGCGGCAGGCCAATTGTAGGCTACCATCATCATTCAGGATTTTGCATCCCAGTAATCCAATCTTCGCATCGGCTTCCATAACTTGAATAAGCTTTTGTGGCGTGTCCTCCTGAACCAGGGTATCGGGATTGAGAAGCCAGATATAATCACCTGTAGCTCGCTTAATTGCCTGATTGTTTGCTTTGGCAAATCCCAGATTATTCTGGTTCTGGATTAATTGAATTTGAGGGAACTGTGATTGAAGCATTTCAATACTGCCATCAACAGAGTGGTTATCTACAACAAATATTTCTGTTTCGATTGATTGTGTGGCTTTGAGGATACTCTCCAGGGCCTGTTGTAAAAAGGCTTTTACATTGTAATTGACAATAACAATGGAGAGCTTCATAAAATTAGGTTTTGAAGAAAGGACTTAAATTTTTCCCAACAATGCCATCAGTCTCAACCACCAGACACGCCAGATCGCTTCTCGAACAATGGCCTTGGACATTTTGCTTTGGCCCACCGTACGATCGACAAATAAAATTGGAACTTCTTTTACTCTATCTGGAGATTTTCTCCAGGCTCTGAAATTCATTTCAACCTGGAATGAGTACCCATTACTTCTCACTTTATCAAGATTGAGTTGTTTTAGAAAGTCCACCCGCCAACATTTAAAACCACCGGTGCCATCATTCACGGGCATGCGAGTAATCATTTGAATATATTTGCTGGCAAAATAGCTCAACATCAATCGTTGAAGTGGCCAGTTTACCACGCTAATACCATTTAAATATCTTGATCCAATAATCAGGTCATTGGTTTCAATTTCTTTGAGAAAGGTTTCAATAACTTCAGGATCATGTGAAAAGTCACCATCCATCTGCACGACTGTATCATACTCATGCTCGATGGCATATTTGAAACCAGCGATGTAAGCGGTGCCAAGACCGAGTTTACCTGCTCTTTCCATGAGATGCAGCTCAGGCGTGTCCTTCTGACGATCTTTTACGATGTCCGCTGTGCCATCTGGAGAACCATCATCGACAATGAGAATGTCTGTTTTTACTTTGAGTGACATCACCTTATCAATAACAAGAAGTATGTTCTCTTTTTCGTTATAAGTAGGTATGATTGTTAAATTACGAGACATTCATTTCTTCCTTAAGCAGAGCCAATTCTTCATCAATACTCATGATGGAAATATTCAGCTCTTTTTTCAATTTTTCACAAATCAGACCGCTGCGCATTGGTCTTGGAGCTTTCTGATTCAGGTCAACCGTCGAAATTGCATTAATTAAAGCAGAGGACAACCCAAAAGTATCTGCAATTTTCAATGCAAAAGTATAACGCGAAACAACCTCTTTTGATCCAAAATGCCAGACATCCCATGCTTTTTGTTCAAGAACCTCTCTAATAACAGAGGCTAGACGCCTTGCATAGGTAGGGTTATTGTACTGATCATCAACGATTCTGACCGATCTTTCATTCCGCAATTCAGAGAGCAACCACTCAACAAAACTACTCCTCAGATTTTTCCCGTGACCATACATGACATTGGGCCGAATCACTGCCACCTCAGCCCCTGATTCCAGAACAGCCTTTTCACCAGCAAGTTTTGATTTGGAATATTTACCTCTCGCATCACGAGCATCTGTTTCTCTGTAGGGTCCTGAATCACCACTAAACACATAGTCCGTGGATATGTGAATCATGGGGATGTCAATTTCCTTACAAATCTGAGCAATTGATGCTGGAACCTGACCATTAACTGCGAAGGCGATGTCCTGATCATCTTCCGCCCTATCAACATTTGTATAGGCTGCAGTATGAATAATGCTATCAGGTTGAACCTGCATTATGTGCTCATTCAGAGCTTTGTTGTCATTTAGATCTAATTGTTTTACCTGGATGATATTGGATGAACCAAAAATTCCGGGAGTTAAATCAAGTCCATAAATATCATGATCCCTTGCAAATTCTCGAACAATATTTTGACCCAATAGCCCATTGACCCCTGTTATCATTACACTTTTATTCACTTACGATAAATCCTTAATCAGCTTCAAATATTTCTGTATCAAATGTCCTGATGATGGTTTCCATTTGTCGAATATATGGCATCTTTGCCTTTTCTGGTGCATGCACAATTCCAGACACAAGATATACGCGATCTTTCACAGGTTCGTAAAAACCATAGGCGATAAAGGGGCCACCTTTTACCTCTGATTTTGATTCCCATAAACCAAAATATTTATAGGTTGAGTATTGTTTGAACCAGATCGACTCTGATGTCAGATAATCCCGGTTTAACCTTACATCTCTCAGCTTTTTACCAAATGTATCAGTCAGCAAATCATTCAATTGATATTCCAGAGTGGAATCAGTGGGTGCCGCCCATGAAATCGTGAGCCATCGATATGGGAAATCACGACCCAACCACACAATCTTATCCTTAGGGCGATTTTCGATTTCCACATAATCATGCATCATACGTAGATAATATCCATACTGATCGTAATAGTCTTGAGCAAGTTCGAATTGTTCACCTGATCGGTAGATGAAAGCAGTATTTCGCTCATACATTTTTTGCTCGATAAAATTGAAGATTTGGTCCTGATTGATTTCAAGACGATTTCGTAGATCGGCAAGCGTTTTGCCCACAACCACTACGAGAGCTTGACCTGTAGCATATGCATCACCCTGCTGATAATAACCCTTTGGAATCTTACGCATATTACTGATGGTAGAATCAGGAAGCATGGAGCGCACCTGCGGGGTCACGCCACTCTTTTCTTCAAGACGAGTCAATATCATCAAGTTTTTGTTTAGTATATTCGTGTTTAGATCATTTGGACTGATTCTTTGGAAAGTATATAGCGTCTCTGTGGGAGGAGTTTGATATATCTTTCCCAGGGTTTGAGCTAAAATCGGCTCACAGGCTGCCCAATTTCTTTCGTCACACACTACGGTAATGACATGATCATATCCAATAGCTTTTTCCTTGGGTCTTTCACATCCACCAAGTATGAGTACCATTAGCAATGGCCATACTGGATAGCGTATAACTTTTAACTTTCTCATCTAACACACTCCCCTACATTCACAAAAATGACCAGCATAAATTTAGAACAGGCACGAATCTCTCACAGACTTTAATTGCTTAAGACCTCAAAATCTGCCAACCCTTCAGAGATAGAGACTGATGTAACCTTCACCTTTACGGGATCACCCAATCTATACATTTTGCGTGTTCGTCTACCTGTAAGAGAGAAATTATTCTCCTCATATTCATAATAGTCGTCAGTAAGACTGCCAGCATGCACCAGCCCATCGACAAAACTTTCAGCCAGTTCGACAAAGAAGCCAAAATTTAAGACTCCGGAGATAACCCCCTCAAATTCTTGACCGACCCGTTTGCTGAGA
Organism: Fidelibacterota bacterium; assembly: GCA_013202495.1. Taxonomy (GTDB): domain Bacteria; phylum Fidelibacterota; class UBA8477; order UBA8477; family JABMPR01; genus JABMPR01. Next base: position 7,289 of record JABMQQ010000103.1, read on the forward strand.
TACTGTAGCTGCTTCATTTTCATATGATCACGCTCAGCTTCTACGGCAACTCTCTCCCGCTGTGAACAATGCTCAGCTAATTTTTCCAGTGAGGTTTGTGAAGGTGGATTGGCAGTATCCTGTTTGACATACTGTTTCAGAAGACGATGGACAGTCAAATCAGGATAACGTCTGATTGGTGAGGTGAAATGGGTGTATGATTTGAATGCCAATCCAAAATGTCCTCGATTTTCGACTGAATATTTGGCCTTGGTCATGGATCGAAGCGCCACCTTTTCGATAAAATGTCTATAGGGGCTCTCTCTCACCGCTTCCACCAGGACCTGATAGTCCTTTGGTTTAACAGGCGTTTTGATCTTCTGGGGTATTTTTAATCTATCCAGGATCATCTGCAGCTTGCTAACGTCATCATTTGAAGGCGTCTCATGGATGCGATACATTCCAGGAAGCTTAGCCTTCAAAAATTTATTATCCAAATATTCGGCGGTTACCCGATTAGCTGCCAACATAAATTCTTCTACCAAACGGTGAGCAGTTAATCGTTTTGATGGTTTAATATCATGTGGGAACCCGGTTTCATCCAACATGACAATAGGCTCAGGGAGGTCCAGATCAATACTTCCTCTGGATTTTCTGTCTCGGAACAGAACCTTCCTCAATTTCTCCATTTCATGAATTTGTTTTGAATAGGTGTGTTTTTTACCATGAATAATTTCTTCAACCTCTTCATATGAGAAGCGCTGATTCGAATGGATGACTGAGTTCATGATCGTTGCCTTGCCAAATTGACCATCCCGTCCAATTTCCATCATGCAAGTCATACTGAGTCGGTCTATATGTGGTTTTAGTGAACACAAATCAGAAGCTAGTTTTTCTGGTAACATGTGAATGGCGGTGCCGACAAGGTAGACACTTGAACCACGTTTCCTGGCACCTCTGTCTATGGGACTGCCTGGCGTGACATAGTGAGATACATCAGCGATGTGCACTCCCAGGTTCCAACCCTTGGATGTTTGCTCAATGGAAATGGCATCGTCGAAATCCTGTGCTGTCTCAGGATCAATGGTGAAGCAGGTGAGATGTCTTAGATCAGTACGATTTTCGATTTCATTCTGAACACTCCCTTCAGAAAATGATTCGGCCTGTTCCATAGATTTAGATGTCCAGGTTGTCGGTAGATCATGTTGCTGCACAATTAAGGCAATATCTACTCCAGGATCACCAGGAAAGCCCAGAATGTCTTTTATCCTGACAAGTGGCTCTGGGTGCCCTTCATCCCATTGGATCAGCTCTACAGAGACCATATGGCCGTCTTTGGCTGTATTCTGTTCCCCTTCAAGTACAGCAAAGCGTACTCTGATGCGTTTATCCTCGGGAATGACCCATTCACCAAAGCGGTCCTGTTGGTATACTCCTACAAATTCAGTTTGGTGTCTTTGAATAACCTCGATGATCTTGGCTTCTGGCTTATCACCTTTTTGTTTATTTAATATCTCTACCCGAACCAGATCTTTATGGAAGGCATGCTGCATGTGTTGAGCGCGAACAAATACTTCGCTTCCATCCTTCAATTCCACAAATCCAAATCCCCTGGAGGTAACAGCTAATACTCCAGTTTTCTGCTGCTGCTTTGGTTTATAGGCGTATTGATGACGGCCTTTTTGATCAATGAGACCATTGCGATACATTTCCAGCAAGAGAATCTTAAGCGTTCGATAGTCACGCTCCTTGATACGGGCTGCTTTCATAATGGCCCGGTGTTTATACCAATGACCAGGATTGCGTTTAAAGGTGTCTAAAATTTTCTTTTCGATTATCGATCTATCCATGGAATGCCTCCGGAATATTCAAGATGGAAAAAGCTATTACTCATTTTGATCCCCTTATGAGAAGCCAAAATGAGTCTAATGGGTCCTCTTCCACTTCTTAATTGAATGCCCAGACCATACCCCTGGATATTTTCAATTGAATTTTCTGTATTATGCAGGCCAAAATCATAAAACGCAAGGATTTGCGACTGATTCCTAATGGTATAGTGGAGTGTGTTCTGCATACTTATAGTATTTGGTGCTCGGACGTAGGCTTCTTCATATCCCCTGACACTATTTACGCCACCCAAAGGCATGAGGATTGAAGGATCAGTCAAAGAAACAGTATGATTCTGTATAGTCGCATCTACCCTTTGTGATATATAGAAGTTGGCCAGAAGAAGGAACTCCGCCTCGGAGCGTAGCTTGAATTTACTGATGGATTGTGGTTCAAAATTCATTTCCTGATATAGTGTTGTTCGTAATGACACACCATGATGGGTTTGGGTATTCAAACTTGTTTGTCGATAACCAAGACCAAGCATACGTTTTTTATCAGCTGCCCATTCTGGAAAAAGAAGCGAACCCTCATGGGTGATAATCGACTCATTCTTCTCGTAGTTGAAATGAATGGATCGTTCCCAATCAATATCCCACTCAAGACCAACTGTACTTTGGACAACCTGGTAGTTTCCATCAACCACATCTCTCCCAAACTGAAAGACTCCCTCAATCGGCAATTGAAATAGCCAAGGATAGTGGAAACCCAGGTGGAATGATTCAGAATTGGACTTGAGACGTTCCCAGGCAAAGTCAAACGACTTCCCTTTGCCATCAAAATTGGGGATATTCACATTTACTTGTCCATACCAGGCCACTGTATCAACGGTTCCACTCCTGTTAAAGCTGGCTAGTCCCTGTACTCTGAGCTCAGGATGGTTAATAACGGTGTATTTTAAATGGTATTCTGCATTGCTGTCTATTGAAAGTTGAGGCATATCTGCCAATTGATAGCCCAGTCCGATTAATCGACGTTTCGCTTGCTGCAGATTTTCGGTTGTGATAGAGGGGCGTCCCATTTTAAATTCTTTTTCCAGATAACCTGAATCTCTATCTGATAGACCTGAAAAATGGATATAACTCAGTCTCGATGGATCGCCTGGGATGATATTTCCCATGATAAAATTGGGCTGTTCCACATCCTGTGATAATTCAATTCTTGAATCCCAGTACCCAGCTGAAGAGATTGATGCTAATCGAGAATTTAGAATTGAATCAATTTCTGCATGCAGAACCTGAAGGGTGTCAGTGTCATCGCTGGTATTTAGCACAAGCCATACCTGTTGTCCCAGGAGAGAAAGACTGAGGAGGGAGAAAATGCTTATTTTTAATAGGAGATATCGCATTAAAAGTGCGTTCTTCCTTCCAGGCGTAAGTATTGTTCGTTACGATTATCTCCACGCTTTTGGATGCTATAGTTCATAGAAACTTGAAACATGCTTGAAAATGTATAACGACCATTTACAGAGTATTTCCAGTTATCACCTGGTTGTCTGCCCGAAAATACTGAATAGGGAATGGCGTTGACATCAGCCTGTATATTTGAGAGAGATAATTGTTGATCTACTCTACCCCTACGCTTGATCCTGAGGCTATGACCGAGGTGCAACAGTGCTTCCGAATACGCTTTGTCGAGGTGCTTGTCAGTCACCATTGAGTATTTGATATCCATCTCAAGTTTTTGTTGTGTTGAAAATTTAATGAGATGATTAAAAAATGGTCTGGTGGATATCCATTGCTCCTGGGCCAGCGGATTGTACTCTAAGGCCCGCTCTCGAGATTCAAACATAACACCTAGCTTTGAATGATGTCTGGTATTCCATACGAATTCACCGTCCAGGCCATGGGAAACAAATTTATTCTCTTCTGCACCATAGTTATACAGGGTTGAATTATTCCGATTTGATTTTCCAGAATAACCTAGACTTGTGAATTTTGTAGATTGGCCTGTTTGCACATCAAGATTTAGGCTGAGCATTTCTTGACTCTGAATTTTTGTCTGGCTTTGGACTTCCTCCTTGAGGCGAATCTCATAGCCAAGTCTACTTTTGAAAGCGACACGATCCAATTTTCCAAAACCTGGAGAAGTGTATTCTACTCTGGATTTATTATCATATTTTCGGACCTGTTCCTCTCGATCCGAATACAGTCGCTGTCGAACAAAACGTCCACCGTTAAGAGGGATATAGTCCTGAATCGCTGGATCAAAACTAAAATCACCATAGCCTGTATCGACTTCGATATAATGATAATCATATTTTGGAATATGCTCTTCATCCAGAATGAAATTCTCTTGAAACTTGAACTGATTATTCAGCGCCCTTCCGCTCACCTGGAACTTACCGAGATAGTAGCGTTTGACCGCACCACTATCACTGCTGTGCTCCCGATATTTCATATTAAACGTACCTTTTGAACCAAGAATATCACCAAACTTGTAGTCTGCAATCCAATCTTGTCGTAGATCATCCCAATTGTCAATGTTGTCTGCAGTCAAAAAGCTTGTATTTGCTTCAGTGAACCGGTAATCCATTCTGTGAGTATAGTTTATCCCCAATTGTTGATGCTCTGAATAGGCAAAAGAAGCACTAACCCCAGATTCCAGATGATCGTTGCTGGCGTGGAGTAGTGATGAGGATCCATCCTCCAGGTTCAGGGATACACCTGAAGTGAACTTACCCCTGTTGTATCTAGATTTGAAAGAATGGTTTTGACTAAGAGAACTATCCAGATTCGTTAGTACAGCTGAATATTCAGCAACCAGAGGTGCTTTAGGATTTGACTTGCTGATAATCTGAACCTGTTGTCCCACCAGCAATCCAGATCGTTCCATCTGGAAAACAGATGTCTTCAAATAATGGGTGTTTTGTTGACCTAATCGAAGATGACCATAACTGAGATGCTCAGCTTCGTCAAGTCTGGCGTTAAGATGCCATCTTCGGTAATATTCCAGTGATTCAATAGCATCATGACTCACATATCCTGTTTCAATTTGTTTGTCACCCAGGCGGATCTCTAACAGCGGGCGATTGACACCCATATCTATATCCCAGGCAATTTGTTGCGATTGCTTCTCCTTAGTAGCGTATAAATTTTTGTTATCTTGAGAAACACCCACATCGAAATTTGCATCTAAGCCTGCTTTTTGGGCATGACCAGAAAGTGAAAAGACAGATAGAGATTGTGGGGCGATATATTGTTGAGCAGGTAAATATTCCCCTAATTCAGTATCATATACATAGTATGGAGCTACAGCATTTTGCTCTTTTCGATATTGTCCACGTTCTAGCCCGACAAAGCTGAAATCAACAATGTAATCTCCAAGCTGATCGCCTCTATAGACCAAGATTCCTGAAGAATCCTGATCATAACTACCATTGACCGTATCTAACACAATGGTGCTTAACTCTGTGGTATTTGTATTTGTACCCAGGTCCCCAAATATTTGTTGAAGTTGTGCCTCATCGATATTTCCCAGAGGGTTATTTCGATCATCTCTAATATCCTGCCAGGCTGCAGAAATAAAAATAGGTGAATCCGATCGATTCCCCAGGGAGACTTCCCCACTGATGAGTTGTTTCCCAAAGGAATAGGATGCGAGATAGATATCCGGGACATATTCAAATTCAACGCTTATCCTGGAATTGGCTGACAGGATATGATTCTGGGTAAAATGTATTTCAGCTGCATTATAATCAATGATGTAGTCATCATCCTCACCTCGAATGAGCAGTTCGTCGTTGAGTTTGACCTTTTCTGAACCTGCGAGAACAATGATAAATTTCTCACCATCTTTTCCAGACAGCCTATAGGGACCCTGCTTCCCATTTTTTCCCTGGATCTGGAGCAGATGATAATTTCCATAACTGAAACCAAGCGCTCCATGCAGACCTCCACGAAGAGACTTGGTCTGTACGCTGATACCTTCAATAGATCGATCCACTTTTCCAAATTTCCCACTATTGAGTCGTAAATCGATGTCTCCGATGGTAGCACTTAGTGCCGGACCATTAATTTGTATCATGACTCTCTCAAAATCATTCAAACGTCTGGTATTCCCGATGGGTTGAAGTGGCGATGTTTTGTCAGTCAGGACACCCTGAACGGTATAATCTTCACTCAAATTCCCTTTTATCTTGAGATACATACTGGACTGTAGCGAAACTGACGAGTTGCTGGAAACCTGAATTCCTCTGGTAATGCTACCTATGGCATCTAGTCCACTTTCAGTAGGTTTAAGTAGCTGAGGTGCTATCACACGATTATCGGAAGTATCCAAAGCAGGTGTGTATTCAGGATAGCTTAAAGAGAAAACTCTTTTATACCTCACAGTATCTAACCCAACTATATAGGAAATTGAGTCTGTGCTGACTTCTGTAGCTAAAGTGGATCCGAAGCTACCTCCCAGCGAAATGCAAAGAAATGTGATTAGCCAGTAGATGTTTCTACCCGAATTGTTGATAATATTGTTAGTTAGAATAGGCATGGGTTTTTCTGATTCATTCAGGTAAACGATTAGATATGCAAATTCGTTCCATTCACCAGGACGAAAATTTATCTACCAGGAATAGGCCAATATGAGAATGTTATAGACAATATGGGCATAAACACTAATGCCATATCCTCGACTATAAAAAAGACTTCCCAGGAGAATGCCTCCAAATACGCGTTGAGAAAATACTGGAAAACTATAAACTTCCATAAATAAGTGAAAACCTGCAAACACTATAGCTGAAAGCAGGATTGCAACAGGAACTGAAACGCCTCTCTTCAGTGCAATCCCCCGTTCGAGAATGATGAGGATAGAACCAATTAATACGAGTCTGAATATGAGTTCCTCAAATATTCCTGCACCAATGGCCAGATTGATATTGGATAGCTTTTCCTGCATGGTAACAATTTGAAGTGGGAGTCGGGTGAATAGCTGGAGGCCTATGAAAATAAGAACGCCCCAGAGCATGCTCTCCAAAAGCATATAGATGATGTAATTGGCATGTATTCCAGGCTTTTTCTCAATTTTGTACCCGCGCACCATCACTACAACGAACAAGCCAAGCAGGATTGTGGAAACCATGACCGGGTTGGTCAATCCCAGATATTCAAAGAAGCTTCGAAGTAGTATTTCCCCAGTGTTTCTCAACTCAAAGAATGAGTCTTTGAAAAGCAGAAGGATTCCAATTTCATAGATAGCTACAGCAGGCAGTGTCAGTATCAGACTGTAGTGGAGTGATTTGGAACTGTTTAGGTATTGGCTGAGGGCAGAGACTTTTTTTGCCATGAATCGCTTCTGGTGCTTCTCAGATATCCTAGTGGATATTACTAATCATTAAGCTTCAGCACAGCCAGGAATGCATCTTGCGGAACCTCAACGCGACCTACCTGCTTCATTCGTTTTTTACCCGCCTTCTGTTTTTCAAGTAGTTTTCTTTTACGGGTGATATCACCGCCATAACATTTTGCGGTGACATTCTTACGCAAGGCTCTTACTGTCTCGCGAGCAATAATTTTCTGACCAATAGATCCCTGAATAGGCACTTCAAATTGCTGTCGGGGAATTAATTCTTTCAACTTTGCACACAATCTACGGGAGTGGTCGTAGGCTTTATCCCGATGCACAATCTGAGAAAGAGCATCCACCCTCTCTGTAGCAATGAGAATATCCAACTTGACGAGATCACCCTTCCGGAAATCAATGGGTTCATAGTCAAAAGAAGCATAACCCCTAGAGGTACTTTTAAGCTGATCATAAAAATTAAAAATGATCTCAGACAGGGGAATTTCAAAATAAATCTGAACCTTTGATTCATCGAGATAGTGTGTTGATTTATAAATACCCCGTTTGTCAATGATCAGTTTCATTAAATTGCCAATATAGGTAGGTGGGGTCAACACTTCAGCAGTGACATAGGGTTCATCAATATGGTCTATATCACCCGGGTCAGGCAAATCACTTGGTTTATCAACCATAGTGTGAGACCCATCTTTGAGAAATACTTTAAATTTCACATTGGGCTGTGTAGTGATAAGATCAATGGCGAATTCGCGTTCTAGACGTTCCTGCACAATTTCCATATGCAGAAGACCAAGATATCCTACTCGGAATCCAAATCCCAAAGCGCCTGATGTCTCAGGTTCCCATGTCAGGGCAGCATCGTTTAAATTGAGTTTTTCAAGAGCCGCTCTTAAATTGGAATAGTCATCAGAGATGATGGGATATACACCTGAATAAACCATGGGTTTTACTTCACGATACCCGGTTAAGGCTTCGGAAGCACCGTGCCTGGCAGTAGTTACGGTGTCACCTACACGAATTTCGCTGATATCTTTAATATTGGCAATGATATATCCGACATCTCCAGCTCTAAGAGAATCACCCTTAAATTTCTTAAGCTTGAAATAGCCGAGCTCAGCAACTTCGTATTCTTCTTTGCTGGCCATGAACCGAACTATTTCTTTAGATTTGAGCTGACCTTCAAGAACTCGAACATAGGCAACAGCACCACGATATGCATCATAAGTACTATCAAAGACCAATGCTCTGAGAGGCAACTCATCATTACCCTCTGGTGCAGGAATTCGTTGAACTACTGCTTCTAGAATCTCCTGAATGCCAATATCAGCTTTTGCTGAGGCTTGAATTATTTCTTCCTCATCACAACCCAGTAGATCAACAATCTGCGATTTGACATTCTCAATTTGCGCAGCTGGGAGATCAATTTTATTTATGATTGGAATGATTTCTAATCCACTCTCAACAGCCAGCATAGCATTGCTAACAGTCTGAGCCTCAACTCCCTGGGCCGCATCAACCAATAGCAAAGCGCCTTCACAAGCATCTAAGCTTCTAGATACTTCGTAACTAAAATCGACATGACCTGGTGTATCAATAAGATTAAGAACATAATCAATACCATCATTTGCAGAATATTTCACCTGAATTGGATGTGACTTGATAGTTATTCCACGCTCTCGTTCAAGATCCATATCATCCAGGACCTGATTCATCATTTGATTGTCAGAAAGGGTATGGGTTTCTTCAAGCAAGCGGTCTGCCAGTGTAGATTTTCCATGATCTATATGGGCTATTATACAAAAATTTCGAACTTCAGATCTCATCATAGGGCGCAATATACGCTTGATTACCTCGTATCAAACAGGAAGGCAAAACAGATTTAAATTGTTGATCAGGAGATTAGAATTTTAGAAAGAAACTGTTTCCACCCTGAGGTGAGTCTTCGATGCCGACAATTGCATCATGGGCAGTGGCAATTCGCTTCACAATAGCTAGGCCTAGGCCTCGTCCCTGCTTTTCACCTTCAGCGAGTTGGACATTTCGTTCAAAGATTGCGTCTCTGAGTTCGAGAGGAATGGGTTTACCACTATCCTCGACCCTAAGCTCTACTTTTCCATCTGCTTTCCTCAAAGTGATATTAATAGAGCCACCCGTGGAAGAATATTTAATGGCGTTGCTTATGTAATTCTTTGGAATTTCAGATATAATGGGATTTGCCAGGACAATAAGTGAATCTGGAAGGTCAGCATTCAGCGTCATTGAAGCCGTCGATAGCGGAGAAGCGAACTCGGACTCGATTTCTCTGAGAATAGAAACTAGATCAAGGTCTTCTTTGGAGATATTTTCGCCAATGCTGAGTTTGGACAGTACAGTTGCATTTTCGATGACCTTCATCAAACTGTCTGCACTCCCCCGGAGTACTTCAAACATCTCGTTACTACTGTCCTCTGCGCTCAATAATTCGGTGACAGCGCTGATAACTCCAGCTGGATTTCTCAGGTCGTGGGTAATTACATCTAGAAGTAGTTCCTTCATGCCATTGGCATTTGCCAATTCACCAGCCAATTCTTCGAGAGCTTTGGCTTTCCTGGCACGATCTATAGTGAGGGCAACCTGACCTGCAGCCAGATCGAGGAGTCTTACATCTTCATCATCATATTGGGTAAGACCATCATATTCTTGAAGCACAAACGCGCCAATAACTTCATCTTTTACTTTGAGGGGTATTCCCAACCAAACACTTGGTAGCTCACCAGCAATAGTGACCTGGCGACTCTCTATCAGTTCACGGATTTCGACCTGCTTAACGTGTAGTGTTTTCTGTTGGACAATGGTTCTTGCTGTGAGAGATCTTTCAGGGTCACATGGAATACTTTCTGGAAGCTCCGATTCATAACTATCTATCTCGTAAGGAAAGTAGATTGTGTTGTCATCCTTATTTAGCATGGCGAGATAGAAATTACTACTTGAGATAATTTCGCTAATAAATTGGTATATTTTTTCATACAGGCTAGATACATCTTTGGCCTGTATAGCAGCAGAGGTGATGGCATATAGGACATCTCTGAGTTTTTGGTCCTTTTGTGCTCGAGCCTCTTCTTTTTTCTGTCGAGTGATATCTTCATTCAAAGCTACAAAGTGGGTAACGATACCATAAGAATTTCGAATGGGTGAAATCGAAGCTTTGCCCCAGGTGAGTTCACCACTCCGTTTTCGATTAACAATCTCCCCTGTCCAAACAGTCCCACTCTTTATGGTATCCCATAAATGTGTGTAGAACGATTTGTCATGTTTACCTGATTTGAATAATCTAGGATTTTGGCCTATAAGTTCTTCAAGACTATAGCCCATAAGTGATAGAAATTGGCCGTTTACGTATTGGATAGTTCCTTCAACATCAGTAATGACTGTCATAACAGGGCTTTGCTCAACTGCCTGGCTCAATTTCTTAAGTTCAAGGTTTGCGAGATTTTGGTCTGTAATATCTAGAGCATGGCCAACATTTTTTACATTCCCTTCGCTATCGACGAATGAGTTAGCTGAAACGAGGATATCACGCATTTCCCCATCGGGACGCATTATGTCCAGAGAATATTCCGAAGGAGCTTCCTCTCCTGCCTGTCTGGCTTCAAAATTCTGGATTACCTGAAGGCGGGAAGGACCGAGATGTTCGGAAAATTTTGAACCGATTAACTCGTCACGTGGTCGATCGAATACTTCACAAAGCCGATCATTCACATATACAAATTTTGATTTGTTATCGATGATATAAATGCCAGTCGTGGATTGCTCTACAATCGCTTTGATATGAGCCTCTGTATCAGCCACCTGTTTTTGAGTCTTTTCCTGCTCACTCTTCAACTGAGCATTTTTAATGCTTTGCGAAATGAGGTGAGCAACATCCTTGATGACAGCAAATTCGCTACGGAAATTTGGAATCCCTAAATTCCAGGTAAATCCAAAAAGACCGACAACCTGATCTTCACCCCTAATCAGTATGAGAAAGGTATCCTCATCCAGAATGGTATTCATGAGATAATCAGGGATCATCATCTTCTGATTCTCCAGACTTTTGCGATCCCTCTTTTTCAAGTAGGTAGCGAAGACTTTATCTGATATACCCTTTTTTTGACTGGCACTAATTTTATCATCCTCAGACCATAAAACGATCCAGTACTTTTGGAATATATTTGTCGATGAAAACGAGCTATGAAGAAGTGCAGCTATTTCTTCTATACTGCGAGTTGATTCCAGTCCACTGTAAATGGAATCCTTCATTCCGAGGAGCTCATTGATTCTGAGCATCATCTGATCAGTTGCAAAACGTGTAAGCGCTATTTTGATCATGGTATGTGCAGCTTGATGATCAATGGGTTTATGAAGAAATCCGTATGCATCAGCATCCTGGATAGCCTTGGAAATGTGGTCTTCGTCACCATAGGCTGTGGCGAATACAACGGGCACTGCATGTTTCTGGTGGATCTGTTGGGCTGCCTCGATCCCATTTATTTTGCCGCGAAGTTTAATATCCATGAGAATGATATCAGGCTTGGTTTCAGCGGTCAACTTAAGTGCCTCAGCGCCTGTACCTGCGATACCAACCACGACAAAATCACTATGCTCTAAGCGAATTGAAAGATCTTCGGCTGAAAGCCTTTCATCTTCTACGATTAGAATGCGAATTTTATGCTGTGATTTAATCATTTTGTTGAAATATTTGCTAACAATTTCAGTTGTCTAACTGAATTAATATAAATTATCTAATACACCACAACAATTTAATAGTCGAGGACTATTCTATTTCTGAAAAATATTTGGCAATTCTTTGTCCGGCTTTGCCTTCCCACCCATCAATGGGATACCCGTCGATCTTATCCCCTTCAATAATTGAGACGATCTTGGCTTCGATTTGTTCTACATCAAAACCAACCAAAGTATTTGTGCCTTTAGTAAGGGTTACAGGTCGATTGGTTGTATGTCCAATGGTGAAACATTGAACACCTAAAACAGTGGATTCTTCTTGAATCCCCTGGGAATCAGTCACCACAACCACAGTATTTTTTAATAGCTTTAACATATCGTGATAATTCTGTGAAGTAACAAATTGGAGATTTACGCCTGGATCTAACATGACTTCGGGCATGTCCTCGAGCAGCATGAGGGTTTTAGGGTGTAACACCACACAAATGCGTAGCCGTTCTGAAAGTTTTTCAAGCATGGTTATAAAGGAGATCAGAAAAGAAATATTTCTCAGGATGTGATCGTGATGAAGGGTCATTAGAATGTATGCCCCTTCTTCCAAACCATACCGATTTAAAACGTTGCTATCCTCAGCAAATCCCAGATTTGCAAATACAGCATCTGCACGAATATTGCCAACTTCAATAATATTGCTATTGTCATATCCTTCACGAATGAGGGGTATGACGGGCTCTTCATTTGAAGTAAACATGTATGTCGACAATTTATCAATGAGTATATCATTTTGCTCTTCAACTATCTGAAAATCATAAGAGCGAACCCCTGCGTCAATATGAGCAACTTCGATATGAGATCGTGACGCTACAATTGAACAGGCCAAAGCAGAGTCGGAATTACCAAGGACGAGAACAATGTCAGGACGATCAATGTGTATCTGAGTTTCATAGGACATCATGATGGAGGCCAGTTTCCCGATGCCTTCGACTGCATTGATATCTAGATAGGCATGGATGGGCGACAGATTTAATTGTTCCAGAATATCCTGGCTGAGTTGTGGGTCATAGTGCTGACCAGTATGGATGATTCGAATGTCAAGTGTATCTTCAAAATCCTGAAATGCTGTCTTCAGCGCAGAGGCACGGATGAAATCAGGTCGAATTCCAACAATCAAATCAATTTTCTTCATAGCTTCTCCATTTTCATCCTACAACTTAGATCAAGGATGGAGATTGAGGTCATGTATTTCATAGGCCGAATTTATACTTTAAAGTGAGTCCAAAGTGACGCGGATCTCCATAACTCATGTATAACTTTTCACTATAATTAGGTGGCTCTAGCCCAAAATAAAAACCTCTGACAGCATATTGTGTGTCCAAAAGATTATCTACCCAGAGTGAGACTTCAATAGAATTAGAAAAGACATATGTGATCCCCGAATTTACGAGATTATAGTCTTCAGAAACTTGATCATGACTTTCTGAGAAGTAGAATTTATCCTTCCCTGCAATAGATGCTCGCAAAGAAATATTTGGAGCAAAGCTGTAATCGATGCCTAATCGGAAGGAATATCGGGGCGCATGAGCAAAAGCTCTATCTCCAAGGGTGACAAACTGATCAGGCGCTACTTCAAAGGAATATTGCTCTGTTTTCGATTCCATTAAGCCCAATGTGCCAGACAGATGAAGGCTTGTGAATATTTGCCTCCGAAATTCTAGTTCTATCCCATAGACATACCCTTTTGAAGCATTTCCGATATAATAGGTGAAACTATTAGGATCCATGGCGTCTTGTTGGCTGGAAAGTGAAACTTGCTGATCCATCCGCTGGGTGTAAAAGGCAAGGAGAGAAATCATGCCCCTATCGGAAACTCCCCTGTATCCAATTTCATAGTTATTGACATATTCTGGAGAAAATGGACGATTGATATCAAGAATCCGGGGATGTTGATTGATTCCACCTGCCTTAAACCCTCTGGCTGCATTCATGAAAGTCGTCTTACGACTATCAATTTTATATAGAATCGCAACTTTTCCGCCATTCAATTGATCACTCATGCTGAAAGAAGTGGTTTTGTTATCTTCATAATCAGTATCGCGGTTCCCTATCCGGAAGTTCGTGGTCAGGGTGATTTTTTCGATTGGACTATAGTCAATTTGTGCATAGACAGATTGATTGCTCAAATGATATTTGCTCTCAAGTTCGGATTCGTCACCACCAAATAAATATCCCTCTGCATCATCCTTCTCGGTGAGGTCTTTAGAGTAGGCACCCGCTATGAGATGAATCGATTCGTTTTTGCTGGCGTGCACTACGCGTAGCTCCTGAGTCCTGGTATTCCGGACACGGGCTACTTCATCAAAAAAGTCATACCTCCACCCCTCTACTGCTGGATCAAAGGAATAGGGGTCATTTGCCCAGAAACCATCATTCCCCCAATCACTATCATAGCTGTATACCATATCCGCATTTGATAATGAAGAGATTGAGTATATATCAGTCCGAGGTGTCAACCCATATTCGGCTCTTAGAACACCTGCGTTTAATGTTTGGCTATCCTTCCCAGGCTTGTCGCTATATGTCGTGAAACCAGAATTATTGGGACTCCATGTATCATATCCATTATCTAGTTTGACTGATAGCAAAGTAGTTTTGATTTCAAGTTCTGGCAGAACAGACCAGGCAAGTTTTAATCGGCCCATGGTCTCCATGCGTTCGTTGGTGGAATGATCATCCAGATACTCATTGTACACAAATCCATTATTGTATCCGCGAAAGGCAGCCATTCGAGCTTTAAGGTTTGGGCGAGATAGCAGATTAAATGCTGTTCCTATGTTCAGAGTGCTGGCATTTCCCGCTGAAACTGTGACATAACCATCCTGATGCTGGCCAGGATCATTTGAACGTAAAACGATAAATCCAGCCAAGGCATTGGGACCATAGATAGATGATTGTGGACCTCGGAACAATTCAACACGGTTTACATCAAAGGTCAAACCTGACATTCCGATACCACTTAAATCGAGATCATCTATGCTGAAACCTACGGAATAATTCGGTGGACCATCTCCTGCAAATTGGGATCGTTCCCCTATACCTCGAATCTGAAAAAAGCGTGGTCTGGAGCTACCTCCTGCCCAATTCAGATTGGGGATGTTGTTGATCAGGGCCTGAAAATGAGGTTCGCTACTCTGGTTAATATCCCGCTCACTGATTATGCTTATACCACCCTCTGACTCCAACAAAGATTGTGTTCTGAGAGAGCCATAAACACTGACAGTTTCACCACGTAGTAAATTGGGCACTAACCTTACTGTATCTGGAACTTCTGTTGTATTCAGACTCATACGACCATAGGCGATATGCTGGAAGATGATCTTGGAATCCAGATCTCCAGAAATTGAGTAATTCCCCGAATAGTCTGTAATGGTACCGATGGAGCCGGAAATAATTTCACAGCCTACAATGGGTAAATTCGTTGATGTGTCAACAACTTTACCCGAAATGTGTGTGTCTTGGGCTGTTGACACAGAAATAAGTATGAGAATTGAAGTGAGTAAGGTGGTGAAACGGTACATATTTTCTCCCTACGCTGGCATGATCCAGATCAGGTTCTTAGGGTTTGATCTCAGCCCGCACTCCACGATGGAAGTCACCGGACACCCCGATATCGGCTGCAATATAGAGTTATGATTGTGCTTAAGGGTAATAAAAATGACATCCCGCAGGATGGCATTTTTGAAACTACTTTAAATATCGAATAGCGAACAAGGATTAACGATTTATGAATACCGAAGTTTGCTCAATATCTTAAATCTTCAATCAGTGTTCCTTGCCTGCCTTGCCGAAGCTGATGAGCGTAGGCAGGTTCTTAAATCAAAAAGAGGCTACCCCTTTTGGGACAGCCTCTTTTTGAAACTAGCTATTTTATAGGGAGATTAGCCGATAACCGCATCGACCTTCGCTGTAATCTGTGGTTTAGGTACAGCACCAACAAGCATTTGGGCTACTTCACCATTTTTGAAAATCAAAAGACTAGGAATACTGCGAATTCCATATTTTTGAGCAACTTCTGGATTGCCATCTACATCCAACTTTCCAACTTTCAACTTGCCGTTGTAATCTTTGGCAATTTCCGCAACCACTGGAGCTACCATTTTACAAGGCATACACCAAACGGCCCAAAAGTCTACTAGTACTGGTACATCCGACTCAATTACTTCAGCATTAAAGTTGCTGTCGGTAAATTCTATCACATTTTCAGCCATTATCACTCCCTTGGCAATCAATTAACATTTTTAAAAACCTGAAGAAGATAAATGAACCTTCAGGTATGTCAAGATATTCAATCCATCAAAAGTACTAAGCTCTCAACCATCTATAAATTTCTGGCAAAGTGATGCGTTTTCCATAAAGCAAGATACCAGTCCTGAACACTTTTGCAGCCAGTCTAATACTCCCATAAACGCTAATTATCATTACAATAATTGAGGTAACTATTTGAAAAATGGATGTTTCCCCCACTGCTATCTTGATCATCATAAAGAAAGGTGTTACCAGGGGTATGTAGGTTAAAACATTTACCAGCGTTGAATTAGGATTTTCAATAACCATGGTCCAGAGAACCATGGGAATAATCGCAATAAATGTAATAATCTGAATGGCTTGTTGGGCTTCCTGCTCAGAATCAAACAACGCCCCCACACCAATATAGATGCCTGCATATAATAAATATCCAAGAATGAAATAAGTGAAATAAAGCAGACCAATCGCTGGAGTAATAATGGATAAATCGTAGTAGCTGCCAGCGAAGAAGGCAACGATTAGATATATGGCTGACTGGGTCAGACCCAACAATCCCAGACCCAATATTTTACCACCCATCAACTCATTGTAGCTGACTGTTGATAGCAGCACTTCAATGACTCTGGAAGATCTTTCCTCCAGGACAGCCCTCAATAGAAGTTGTCCCCCGGTAAATATTCCCAGGAAGAGTAGAAACATAAATATAAAGGGTGCGATATAATCAGCGATAAGCTCTTCAGTCTCTCGCTCTTCGGAAGATCCAATGTCAAAATGAGCTACATCTACATCAAAAAAGATTTCCTCCAGGACATCTTCGGATAATTGTAGAGAACTCGCTTTCTCTTTTATTAACAATTCTTTCAGCTCTGACTCGATGACATCACTTGAACGAAATGTGGAACTGGACCTGGAGTAATTTCGAAGTACTGGATTACTTATAAAATCATATGGAATTACGAAATAACCATCCAGTGTTTTATCATTCACCAGTTCATCAAATTGAGTTTTCAATGATTCAAAACTACCCATGGAAACAGCGATATTAAACGGTGGGGTTTCGTTATCAGCGAAGCGCTTGTCCAGCACAAGAGATAATTGTTCACCGTAGAACCCGGTTTCATCAATCAAGCCGAAGTTTTTGGTCTCAATTCCTGCTCCTGAACCGGCCATATATCCAGTTCCCAGACTAATACCCAGAATCAGAATGGGCATACCGAAGGTTCCAATGATGAACCATTTCGAGCGAATTCTTCGACGATACTCAAACCATGCAATCTTCCAGGCATTCATGATGAGGATCCCTGTACCAGATGAATAAATATTTCTTCGAGACCTGGCTCGGCAACTTTCACGGATTTCAAATCGATTGATTTATTCAGGGTAGCTATGATATCCTGTTTGGAATGGCCATCAATTTCAATAAAGACAGAACCATTTTTCCGTTCTGAAATAAATGCTGAAAAACACTGGTGCGTCAGATCTTTCTCGTTCACCGGTGTAACCTGAAGACGTTGGACACCTTCAGATTTCATGATGGTTTTCAATTCCCCGGCAGTAATAAGTTGACCTTGATTTATTAAGGCGACATCATCACAAAGTCTTTCCACCTGGTCCATTTGGTGAGAACTAAAAATAATGGTTTTTCCTGCTTGTTTGAGCTCCTCAAGGATCTCTTTTAAAAGCAGTTGATTGACAGGATCTAATCCTGAGAAAGGTTCATCAAGAACGATGTATTGAGGGTCATGCAGGATCGTATTAATAAATTGGAGTTTTTGCTGATTGCCCTTGGAGAGTTCACTGACCTTTGATTGGAGTCGGTTTCCCAGATCAAATCGCTGGAGATATGCTCTAATTTTATCATTGGGATGAGAAACACTTCTAAGGTGTGCAAAGTACTGGAGTGTCTCAAAGACGGAAATCTTCTGGTACAAGCCCCGTTCTTCTGGAAGATATCCAATCTGATTTGAAGGTGGTCTTTGATCGATTCCCTCAAAAAGAATCGTGCCTTCATCTGGTATAATAATATTCATGAGCATGCGGATGGCTGTCGTTTTCCCAGCCCCATTGGGGCCAAGAAAACCATAAATTCTGCCTGGCTGAATTGTCATGTCAAGAGCGGCAACCGCATTTATGGAATCGTATGTTTTGGAGATTCCCTTAATTTCGATCATAAAGTTACTTTCATGCCTTGAGGGAGATTGAGCAAGAGGTCTTAGTTATGGATGATCCGAATAAATTTGCGCTTGCCAGCTTTTATGACAAAACTGCCACTGGTATTAAAGGGTAAGAACTCATTCTGGACTTTTTCACCATCGACACTTACAGCATTCTGTTTAACAAGCCTGCGAATTTCGCCCTTGCTGGCAAACATTCCACTTTTATCCAGCAGGGATAACAAGGTTTCATCATCTGACTCAACAATGAGTTCAGGCATTTCATCAGGAATATCTTTTTTGATAAATAAATTATCAAATGCTTCCTGGGCTGCCATGGCTGCATCATCATCATAATAGACTTTTACCAGTTCACGACCGAGCTGCCGCTTAAAATCACGAGGATTTTCTCCGGATTTCATCTTGGTTTCGATATGCTGGACATCATCCATGGGCAGGTTTGTAGTGAGTGTGAGGTATTTAATGATCAATTCATCTGGTATGGATAAAACTTTGCCAAACATTTCAGCAGGTGAATCTGATAGCCCAATATAATTATCATAGCTCTTTGACATCTTTTCCACACCGTCAGTACCTTCCAGGAGTGGTAAGGTCATGATGACTTGTTGTGCCTGATTGGATTTTTTCTGCAATTCGCGTCCCATGAGTAGATTGAATAATTGATCTGTTCCGCCTAACTCAACATCAGAATGCAAGTAGACTGAGTCCTGTGCCTGTGCCAGTGGGTAAAGGAATTCGTGAACTGAGATAGGCGAACCACCCTTATACCTCTGAGAAAAATCGTCACGTTCAAGCATTTGTGCCACAGTGACCTGAGCTGCCAGCTTGATAACCTCAGAAAAATTCATGGTATTCAGCCAGTCCGAATTGTGCACCACATCAAGCCTGTCTGTGTTGAGAATAATAGAAGCTTGTTCCAGGTATGACTTCCCATAATCACGAGCTTCTTCAAGGTTTATACTGGGTCTGGTCTTGTTTCTGCCTGTGGGATCACCAATGGAAGCAGTAAAGTCACCGATAATCAGAATAGCTTGATGACCGAGATCCTGGAACTGTCGCAACTTCCTCAGGACAACAGCATGACCGATATGTAAGTCGGGACGGCTTGGATCAGCCCCCAGTTTTATTTTCAGCGAATTACCTGATGTTAGAGATTTCTCGAGTTTCTGTTCAAGTCCTTCAGGTGAGACAAAGTCTTCAACACCTCTGGAGAGTATATCTAGCTGTTCTTTAACTGGTGGAAATTTCAATTGCTTGCTCCGGTATTCTTAATGACTGAGTTTTCTGGCTCTTTCCATTTCTCGATCGGCATCGCGTTTGAGGGAGGTCTGCCTTTTATCTCGAATATTTTTCCCCTTTGCCAGTCCCAGCTCAACTTTCAATTTTCCCGCCTTAAAATAGAGCGATAGGGGCAATAAAGTATAACCCTTAGCTTCAATCTCATGACTCAATTTTCTAATTTCTTTTTTGTGGAGTAACAGGAGCCGGGGTCGAGTAGGATCATGTTGATCGTAATCATTGGCAGTCTCCCACGGTGATATATGCAAGTTATATAAATAGATGCTGCCTTTCCTGGGTCTTGCATAGGAATCACCCATATTGAGATTCCCCGCACGAATTGATTTTACTTCAGTTCCGTGAAGGGAGATGCCGGCCTCAAATTTTTCTATAATCTCATATTCGTAGTAGGCGCGCTTATTGCGCAGAACCAACTTGATATGTTTATCATCATTCATGCCGAAAATTTATTCTTCCCGTACCTGATAACAACCCCGCTTTTACTATTGTTGCCCTTAAAGGAGAGCTTTAATTAAATTAATTGGATAGAATTCAGTACTAATTGATTGAAATTGTGTTGATATACCCTCCAGTTGGCTTGATTCTATAAAATTAATTTGTATCCAACTGCTGTAAAAAAGCTGATCTAGAGACTATTAAAGCCTTGATGATCGTGTAATAAGGGATTATAATTAAAGTAATGGTTCAAGTGTTTAACATCGATTTATCATAGAGTGAGCGGATTATGCCAAGGGAAGCAATCAAAAAACTATACTATTCAATCGGTGAAG
>JABMQQ010000104.1 GCA_013202495.1 Fidelibacterota bacterium
GCATTTGACATCCCCATTTCACAAGTCCGAGATGTGGAGAAATGTCCGTTTACCCCATGATGCTGGCGCACTTCTGCTGCCTCATCCCGGGTGGCATATTCAGTCAGCTCAGGAACCAGAAACCCTCTATCTCCTGCAAATCCGCAACACCCTGTATCCTCAGGGATAATAGTCTCTTGGGCGCAGGACTGGCCCACGGACAACATCTTCCCCTCAAGACCCATCTTTCGTGATGAGCAGGTAGGATGCAGAATGATCTTGTCTGCTTTATACTTAATATCCAGTCGAGGAATGATGATATCATTCAAGTAGGCAATGATATCCACAATATTTAGAGCCTTCCATTGCTGGAGATATTCACCCTCCAGGATGGTATCGTAATGCTGCATCTTATAGGTACAGGGCGAAGTGTCTACAACAATGGGGAGCTTGCCATGCTGGGTAGTTTTCCAGAGTGAACGTACGGTATTCTCTGCCATCAGTTTGTAGGCTTTATCAAACCCCTTGGATGAGTAGGGTGTTCCACAACAAAGGTCTTCCAGGTGGTCAGGATAAATTGGATGTATGCCTGCTTCCTGTAAGAGTTGAATAAAGGCCTCAGGGGTACTCAATTTGTTGGTTTCACCTGGGGTTTTATTCATACCTCGATTGAGACAAGAGGCGAAGTAAACCATTTCCTCTTTTTCATCAGAATTCTTGATGCGGATGACAGGCAAACCTTTGCCGCCAGTTGGCATAAAATTGTGCCAGACGGGAATTCTTCCCCCACTCCAGCGATGAAGTACCATGGAGAGGGAAAGGATTCTCTGGCTGCCAATGAGTCGAGCAAGAGGAGTTGCCAGATTGAGACCAAGACGGATCATCTCAACTACAAAACTAAAATATCTTACTGTCCACCAGGCAATGCGGCGACTGATCAGACCATGACTCTCTTTTCTAAAATGACGAGTTAAATCTCCCGTATCAATTTTCACGGGGCATCCCAGAGCACAAAGACCATCAACTGCACAGGTGTCAACGCTCTCAAAGGCATAGTCCTTCAACAGAACCTGCGCTGTTTCCCGCTCTGTAAAATCACCTCTCTGCAGAAGCTGAATTTCACGCCAGGTTGCAATACGGCGTCTCGGTGTCATGCTCAAGTCCTTTGAAGGACACCAGGTTTCACAAAATCCACATTCTATACATTTATCCACCACAGCATCAATGGTGGGAGTAGGTTTAATATTTTTGAGATAAATCTCAGGATCATCATTGACGATTACCCCGGGATTCAGGAGCAGATCAGGGTCAATCAGGGCTTTGAGATCCCGCATGATGTCTACAGCTACCTCACCCCATTCCGTTGCCAGGAAGGGTGCCATGTTGCGACCCGTACCATGTTCGGCTTTCAAAGCACCATCATAGGTGCCCACTGTCATATCCACTACATCTTTGATAAAATGTTCATACTGATCCCTGCCAGCAGCATCAGCAAAGGTTTGAGAAATTACAAAATGGAGATTACCATCTTTGGCATGACCAAAAATAATAGCATCGGTATAACCATGTTTCTTGAACAGGCCCTGAAGTTCAAGGGTTGCATCGGCTAGATCCTTCAACCGGAAACAAATATCCTCGATAATAACAGTTGTTCCTGACTTCCTGACAGCACCAACTGAGGGCAACAAGCCTTTACGTATTTTCCAATAGAGCAACCGGGTAGGCTCGTCCTCTGTGAAATCTGCGGGATGAATTAATTTGGCAGTTTTTAGAACTTCCAGACCTGCATCCACCTTCTTTGAAAGCTTTTTAGAATGAGGTGCCTGAAATTCGCAAAGCAGGGCAGCGGCTTTTTCAGGGAGCGTTTTGATCTCCTCAGGCATACCGGGTTCATCCTGGATGGAACGTAGAGCTGCCCTATCCATGAGCTCCAATGCCTGGGCTCCAGCCTTTTCCAGAGGAAGCACTGTTTCTGTTGCTGAGCGTATGTCTTTGAAGAACAGTAGTGCCGCAGATTTGTGTGGGTCATCTGCCAGTGTCTTTAAGCGTACCTTGGAAATGAATCCTAGGGTTCCTTCCGAGCCGACCAAGAGGTGACTTAAAATATCAATAGGTTTTTCATAGTCGATGAGTGCGTTTAGTGAATAGCCCTGAGTGTTCTTTCGGGTGTATTTATCTCTCACCCTCTTGTAAAGTGTTTTGTCAGCGAGAACGCGTTTTCTAAGATCAAGCAGACCCTGATGAATTTCCGGAGACTGCTCTAGAAGATGCCCATCACTATTCTCATCGATGGTATCGTAGGTCTGACCATTAGGGAGAACAAACCGCACAGAATCCATGGTGTGGTAGGCATTGTCTTTTACACCGCAGCACATGCCACTGGCATTGTTGGCAATGATTCCTCCAACCATGCAGGCATCCAATGATGCTGGATCGGGGCCAATTTTGCGACCATATGGAGCTAACCGTCGATTCACCTGCCCCCCAATCAAGCCAGGTTCCAGTTGAATGGTTCCTCTTTCCTCATCAAAGAAAAAGTCCTGCCATTTGTTGCTGACTTCTACCAGGATTCCGTCAGTAATTGATTGACCAGACAAGGAGGTTCCAGCAGCTCTGAAAACCAGGGGTATCTTACTTTGTTTAGAATACTCAAAAAGTTGAATGATTTCTTTTTCGCTCACCGGTTGAACGACCACTTTGGGAATCAGCCTGTAAAAACTGGCATCTCTGGCAAAACTGTGGCGATCGATGAGTCGCGCTTTAATCCGATCCTCAGGTAGGATGGCTTTCAAAGCATCCAGCATTGGGTTTTCAGATTCCATTCGATGAATCCCTTATTGATTTTTTACATATTCATCGTGCATATGATGCACCAATCCATCAGCCAGGCCGAATTGGGGGACAAATATTTCATCAATCTCACCCCATTGCATAATGGACTTGAATATTTTGGAAGCATGAACAACAACATCGGCGCGGTCTGGTCGTAGATGTAACACTCTGATGCGCTCTTCAATGTTGTATGAATTGAGCATGGCATCAATCTCGATTAATTCTGTATAACTAACTGGCTGATCAATTTTGCTACTGGAGAGTCTGAGGATTTTATTCATGTTACCCCCTGAGCCAATGGCAGATAGCTGAATATCAACCGGACGATATCTTAATACCCAGGCTTGCATTTCATCCCAAACAGTCTGACTCACTTGCCGATTTAATAGACGGACCGATCCAATGGGAAAGGAACGTGAAATCAAGCGTTCACTCCTGGCAAAAAAGGTCAATTCTGTACTTCCACCACCGACATCAATGTAGAGATAGGCTCTATCAGGATGGAGTGTTTCGGCAATATGGGATGCAAAGATCATCTCTGCTTCCACGCCACCATCAATAATTTCCAGGTTTAGTTGACTTTCCTCTCTAATTCGAGCCGCTATTCTGACCCCATTCGGGGCTTCGCGCATGGCCGAGGTTGCACAAGCCCGATAGTCCAGTGGCTCATAAGCTTTTATTAAATGAGAGAATGCTATGAGAGTGGAAACGAGTTGCTCTTCTTTTTGGGGAGAGATGTCATGATGCCTAAATACATCCGCACCGAGACGAATAGGCATTCGTACCAGAGATTCTTTGGCAAACACACAATGTGCCCCTGTAGTCATCACTTTAGATAAGAGCAGACGGACACCATTGGAGCCTATATCGATGGCAGCATATTTTTGTTCAGAGTCAGGTACCCAGCTGAGCTCAGGATCTCTTTTGGTCACACGAAACTTCTTAGAAGATTTGGGCATCTAATAATTTAGCGCAGATTCTTTTTTGTGAGATAGGTAAGCAGCTTACCACCCTTTTTGATCGCCTTTTGCCAGGTTCTGGTATTAAAGGCCATACCAACAACTGATGAAGTTGGCATACCCTCACGAAAATCTTTGCATAAATTCCAGCTTAAGGCATTGAAAGTTGGATTGTGGCCAAAGAGCATGAGGGTTTCTACATCATCATCAACATGGGAGATGATGTCAATGGCCTGGTCAATCCCCCCAAAATGATAGAGGGGCTCCAGCTGGACGATATCGGCAGCGGGATAATTTAATTGTTCGGCAAAGATATTTGCGGTTTCAAGGGCCCGGCAAGCGGGACTTGAAAGTATGAGATCAATATCGGTTAGATCCTGGGCAAGATGTTTGGCAATGGCTGTCGCTTTTTCTACACCATATTCAGCTAAACAGCGGTTGAAATCGGAAAAGTCAGGTGCTACTTCAACTGCCTTCGAATGCCTGACGATATACAATTTTTTCATAGTTCTGAGCCCTAACATGGTAGGGTAAAACATAGCATAAACTGATATGATCTGTTAGTGAGTTTTTGAGTTTACGAGTTTTTGAGTTTACGAGTTTTTGAGTTTGTGAGTTTAGTCGTGTAAAAATGGGATGTGTGGATGGATAGTGGAGTACGGAGATGCGCAATGCATTGCGCTTGTACGCCCTGAGGATATCCAGGATAGCGTGTTTGACAATATTTGGCGTTAATACGTTCGCAGGGATGGAACAAGCAGGCGGCCTACTTCAGACACTTCTTATATAATGACCGGTATAGTAGAGGCGCTAAATGACGCCGAAGGTCTTCCCTACTTCGATGAATGCCTGGATGGCCCGATCGAGATGCTCGCGGGTATGGGCAGCGCTTATCTGAGTCCGAATTCTGGCTTCTCCCTTTGGCACTACAGGAAATGAGAATCCAATCACATAGATTCCCTTTTCCAGCAAGGCAGCGGCGATATCGGCAGCCAGCTTGGCATCTCCAAACATGATGGGAACAATGGGATGCTCCCCTGCTTTTATATCGAATCCTGCTGCAGTCATTTTCTCTCTAAAGTAACGGGTGTTCTCCTCCAGTTTCTGACGTAAATCTGAAGATTCAGACAAGAGATCAATGACAGCAATGCTGGCCGCTGTGATGGCAGGTGCCAATGTGTTACTGAATAAATAAGGTCTTGAGCGCTGTCTCAGCATATCCACAATTTCCTGGCGGGCTGCTGTGAAACCACCGCTGGCGCCACCCATAGCTTTTCCAAGGGTTGAGGTGATGATATCTACACGTCCCATGGCACCTCGAAATTCATAGGAGCCTCTTCCATTGGGTCCAAAAAATCCTGTGGCATGTGAATCATCAACATGAACGAGAGCATCATACTTTTCGGCCAGATCACAAATCTTATCTACTTGAGCGACATAGCCATCCATTGAAAAAACACCATCGGTTGATATGAGGCGTGTCCTGGCATCCTGGGACTCCTTCAAGATGGACTCCAGTTCGTCCATATTGTTATTGGCATAGCGATATCGCTTGGCTTTACAAAGACGGACACCATCAATAATTGAGGCATGATTGAGCTGGTCTGAGATAATGGCATCCTCAGGTCCCAGAATAGTTTCAAAAAGTCCACCATTAGCATCAAAACATGAGCTGTAGAGGATGGCATCATCCAAACCCAGGAAACCAGCTATTTTCCCTTCCAATTCTTTGTGAATGCTTTGGGTACCACAGATGAATCTGACTGAGCTGAGTCCAAATCCCCATTTAGCCAGCCCATCTTGAGCTGCCTTTATGAGGCGGGGATGATTGGCCAGACCGAGATAGTTGTTGGCGCAAAAATTCAGCACAGATCTACCACCAACCTGAATTTCTGCACTTTGCTGTGATTCAATCACACGTTCAGCCTTGAATAGTCCCGCAGATTTAATCTCAGCGAGTTCAGTAATTAGACGTGTTTTAGTTGTGTTCATAACGGCTCCTGATCACGGGCATTAAATATTCTGAAAAAGCCTTATCCAGGTCGTGTTTGGCTGACCAACCCCAGTCTGTTCTGGCCTGATTGTCATCAATATCTTCAGGCCAACTGTCAATGATAGACTGGCGATTATCGTGGATAATAAAATCAATATTGGCTTCTGGATAATAGGATTTAACCTTGGATAAAAACTCCCCTGCTGAGGGGTTAAAGGCTTTCACATTGTAAACCATCTTGGTCAAGGCATCCTGTGGTGCTGCCATGATCATTTCGATAGCTATAATGGCATCACTCATGGTCATAAATGGGATGGTGGCATCTTCCCGCACAAAACAGCTGTAGTGTTCGCCCTTGGCAGCGGCATGGATCATTTCTGGTGCATAGTCACTGGTTCCTCCTGCGGGAAGTGTGTGAGCGCTGATAATTCCCGGGAACCTAATACTTCTAAAATCAACTAAACCTGCTGTGTCAGTCGTGGAGAGTCTTTTGTAATAGTGACTGTAGTAATCTCCCAGGCTTTCACAATAAAGTTTGTTACACCCATACATGGTTTGAGGATGACGGTAATCATCTTCACGAATGGCGCCGATTGACGTCTTTTCCTCCAGCGAGGGTATTCCATAGACTGCAATTGAGCTGGGAAAGAAAAATTTAACAGATTGACCATGACTCTGGGCTTGCTCCATGGCGAGATCCAGCATATTCAGGGTACCATCCACATTCACTTCGTGGGCAATCACTGGTGAAAATTCTGCCCGGGTACTTAATAGAGCGGCCATGTGGTAAATGGCTTCGATTTGATATTGAGCGTTGATTCGATCCAACAGGTTATGGTCCAGAATATTTCCTATGAGGCAATCCAGAGTTCTTTCCTGAACGAACTCATCTGGCGTGCTGAGATCAATACCGATGAGATTACGGATACCCTGATTGTAGAGAGAACTAACCAGACCATGACCGATTTCACCATTTACACCTGAAATCAAAATAATCGATTTACGCATATACCTTCTCCAGAACTCTTGTTCTCATGATTTGAGAATAAATAAAAAAGTCCCCTGCTGGAGTCAGCGAGGGGACTTAAAAGATATGGTTTCAAAAAGGGGCTGTACTATTCGGTTGCAGCCTCATCCTTTGTCAAGTAGTCATTAATAGCTTCATTAAAGGTTTCAAGCGCCTTCACAGGAAGATTATCAATGTTGTCATTGATGCGACGGATAACCATGCGAGTACTACTGGCGTTGGTTTTCACAGTAGTCAGTTCTTTTTGCATGGTGTTAATTGATTTATCTACATACATCTGAGATGAGTCCATTTGTGCAGTGAACTCAAGCATGAGGGAATTGATTGAATCTAACTGGGCAGTCATGGCCAGTAATGCAGCCCGATCCGCCATCAAGACAGAGTCAAGAACAGCACTCAAACTTCCGGCAAGGTCTGAGACCAAAGCCTCTTTTTGTGCTTCACCTTGAGCCTGAACATACTCAACTGTAGCCAGATTAAATTTTGATGCACCACCCTCTGTGGGGATAAAGCTCATTGTAGAACAAGATCCCAGAAGCATTGCAGTAAGTAAAATTGAAAGTGTCATGAATTTGTTCATTTTATACCCCTTAAGTGGAAAGAGTGATGTGCGCTCAGTTTGATTTGAGCCACACGTTATATACTTTCGAAAAAAATAGCTTTTGCCACCCGCAAGTCAAGAGAAAATCAGAAATTATGCCATTTTCCATGAGATGAGACTAGTCACTCTCCGCACCACCTTGAAAGTACCACTTTTTTAAAACTCCTTCTTGAGGAATATCCATTCACAAAGCTTCAAATTGATTCCATTTAATATCAAAAGCGTGAGGGCACTGGTTAGATAATTCAAGGGGCTGGTATGATATGCCTGCAACGAGATGATAAGCGACTTCAGTACTTCAAAAATGTCCGGTCCAGTAGCATTGAAGCGCATCAAAAAGTAAACACCAAAAAGAACATTGAGTCCCAATGCGAATGCAATCAGTGCCTGAACACCTTTGCCAAGAAACATAAATAGGACAGGATATGCAATCAGAGTTATACCTGACAAAACCCAGAGATAGGTAAATAGCGTTTTTAGGTCAAGATGCTGAATAAAGGCCTTTAATGCTTCGGGGTATATGAGGCCCAGGCCAAAGCCTAGAACGACGATATAGACCATCCCTGCGCCCATGAATGCCCAGCCTGAGAGGAATCGTGCTCTGGCAATTCCAGCTCGACTAAAGGGCATGCTCAGTAACTGCCGAAGACTGGTGTCATCTTGTATAAATACAAATACAGAAAAAGTGAAGACAACGGGTGCACCTATTACAAAATATCCTTCATCTGCTTTGGGAAACAATAGAACGAGGCTCATAGATAGAATGGGTAGTAGGAATAGATACTTATGTCTAATCAGAATCCAATCCCTTTTCATAATTTCAAACATAGTTCACTCTCCTTTCACCATATGGATCATTATGTCTGCATAATTGGGTATTTCGGCTTGAGTATCAGCAGGAATGCGTTCTCGAAGCTTCGTGATATCCGATGTTAGCAAGGAGTATCCGAAAGAGGTGGGTATGATCCCCTGGACAACATCCTGAGATGAGATACCTGTGGGCAGGTCCTCCAGCTTCAATATGCGCCAATTATCGCTGATAATCTCCCGATTCTCGCTCATGAGGATTTGTCCCTGGTCGATGATGGTCAGGTAGTCTGCAATTCCATCCAGATCAGAAGTAACATGAGTTGAGAACAGTATGGACTTGCTTTCATCCTGGAGTTCTTCCTGAAGAAGTCCCATGACTTCATTTCTGGCTACAGGATCCAATCCAGCTGCAGGTTCATCCAACAAAATCAACTTGGCATTATGGGAGAGTGCCAGTGCAATACCGAACTTGACTTTCATTCCCTTAGATAAGGTTTTGGTTTTCGCTTTTTGATCAAGGTTAAATCTACTCAGTAGGAGCTGAAATTTTGTCTCGTCCCAGTCTGGATATACCGAGGCAAAGGCTTCCTTTTGGGTTTTGAGTGAGATCTCGCCCATTCCCATTGGATCCTCTGAAAGATAGGCTATCCGTGATTTGGCTTGAGCCTCATCAGTCTGATGGTCGTAGCCATAGATTTGAATCTCACCATCATCTTTTAAGAGATGGTTCATGATGGTTTTAAAGAGGGTCGTTTTCCCGGCACCATTTTTCCCCACCAGACCCATGATATATCCCTGGGGTAGTTCCAGGTTGATATTTTCCAGGGAGAACTTTGAAAAAGATTTTGTCAATCCGGTGATGTGTAGAGCATTCATTTATTCACCTCCATAAATGAGATCGAGCATGACTTGCATGTCTCCAAGTTTGATACCCAGGGATCTGGCTTCTTTGACTGCCTGGAACAGAATTTTTT
This sequence comes from Fidelibacterota bacterium, assembly GCA_013202495.1. Lineage (GTDB taxonomy): Bacteria > Fidelibacterota > UBA8477 > UBA8477 > JABMPR01 > JABMPR01. The sequence goes on from JABMQQ010000104.1 coordinate 9,176, forward strand.
CCACCTCTCTCATTTTTTTCTCTGTGAGCAATTCCTGGCTCTGCTCAGCGACAAAACTGCCCTTCCCGCCTACCGTATTGATAAACCCATCTCTTTCCAGTTCATCATAGGCTCGTTTGGTTGTGATGACACTGATTTGTAGATCAACGGCAAGCTTTCTAATGGAGGGTAATGCAGATCCAGCCGGAAGGATGCCAGCAATGATCTGCTTCTGGATTTGCTTTACGACTTGCTCATAAATCGGGGCGGGATCGGCATTTGAGATAATAATTTTCATAGCATCAAGTCTCTTGTTAATACTGTTCATATCTTATATATACAGTATACTCTTTTGAGTTTTATTGTGCAAGCATTTTTTTGATTTCTTAGATTGGAATTTGGCAGGCTACTCTTTATTCTTTGCCCCAAATTACTTATTGAAAGAGGAATTGAATATGGAATATCGTCGTTTAGGAAGCTCGGGCTTAAAAGTAAGCACTTTGTCATTTGGCTCATGGGTCACGTTTAAGGCTCAGGTTGATCTGCCCCTGGCTGTAGACATGATGAAAACAGCCTACGATGGGGGCGTGAATTTTTTTGATAATGCAGAAGTATACGCCGATGGTGCCTCAGAAGAGATCATGGGTGATGCACTCAAGCAACTGGGATGGAGCCGAGATACTTTCATCGTTTCCTCTAAGGCCTTCTGGGGAGGGCAGCTACCTACACAGAGAGGATTAAGCCGCAAACATCTTACAGATGCCTGTCATGCTGCGCTGGGCAGACTCAAAGTAGACTATCTCGATTTGTTTTTCTGTCACAGACCTGATGAATCCACACCTATTGAGGAAACTGTGCGTGTCATGACTGATCTTGTTCATCAGGGAAAGGTTCTGTATTGGGGGACTTCCGAATGGAGTGCTCAGCAAATTATGGAAGCTTATGGGGTTGCCCGACAATATGGACTTATCCCCCCCACCATGGAGCAACCTGAATACAATATGTTCCGTCGTGATTATGTTGAATCTGAGTATCGACGGCTTTATGCAGAAATTGGTCTGGGTACCACTATCTGGTCGCCTCTTGCATCAGGATTACTCACTGGGAAATACAGCCAGGGTATCCCTGAGGACGCAAGGGTCAATCTCCCGGGATATGGCTGGTTGAAAAGAATGGTTGAATCGCCAGAGGGTCAGGCCAAAATACAGAAGGCCATTAAACTCCAGGAGATAGCCAACGATATTGGTCACTCCCTGACAAATATGTCCTTGGCCTGGTGTGCCGCTAATCCCAATGTGAGCACAGTTATTCTGGGTGCTTCAAAAATGTCCCAATTGACTGATAATTTAAAGGCTTTGGATGCTCTACCGGCTCTGACACCAGAGGTCATGGAAAAAATCGAAGGTGTTTTAGGGAATAAGCCTGCTGCTCCACCACAATTTTAGTAACGAGGTCGGATTACTTGAGGATAAAGTCTAATCCTTCTATAAAATCGCCGTCAGCACTTGCGGTCACTGTGAATTCAATTTTTCCAGGTTCTGAGCTTACGCCCAGGAACTCAAGTTGACTTTCATCCACCCAGGCTTCATAGTCTCCTGGGGGAATTTCCATAGAATAGTATGACCCATCAGCAAATGTCCTGAGCGTAGACTCATAAGTATCCCCGATACCCTTCACATGAATTCTCAAACCAGAAATTGGGAGTAGAGTACTCTCTACCATTTTATCTACGCGACCATCAATAATTCCAGTTGTAAAAAATGGAATGTCCAAAACCTTAAAACTATTGGGATCTAGAATGACAGAAAACTCTTTGTTTTTTGGTATGAGAAGCGGATTCATGATATTTGATTCATTGATTTCAAAGTTGTAGCGGCGATAAGGTTGTAATTGGGATAAGCGAGATATTCCAGACTTGGACAATTGCCTCGCCGAAGCCCGCTTAATGCTTACTGCATTCCCAGGTAACAACTCTTCTCCCTCATCATACCGACCTGAGTTGTCTTCATCGACAAACATGCGGATAGAGGCTCCGGCCCGTCCTACCTGCTGGCGATTATCCCAAAGAAATTCACCATTGGGTCTGTCCAGGGCTATGGATCCTCTGATCGTTTGAGCTACTGAATGAGTATGATTGGAATTTTCTATGGAACTAATACTTCTAAATTTTTCTGCATCCCAGGATATTCCGAGTTCATAAGTACGATTATGTGCGATTAAATCCTCCCCTACTGCAAACTGGAATTTCAATGATTTTGAATATTGTTTTGATAATTGGAAACTGAATGATTCAAATTTACCCAACACATTGTTGAAATTTATATCACTTCTGATATAGGTTCCTCTAATAAGAGCATGATATAGAGGATTTCGAGGTATGGAATACACTGCACTCATTTGCGCCGTACTGTTTTCAGCAGTTAAATCACCTCTTATACCATGATCCTCTTTTAATCCGGCTCGAATCCTTAATCCTCGAATAGTCTGACTGAGATAAATATTGTAACCGTAAATATCTTGCTCTTCATAGTCTTCCCAGCTTCCATCAACCCGAACAATGATCGGGTTTACAAAAACGGGCATGGGGAAATAGATGCCCGCATTCATGGTTTGTATATACCCAAGCGGATTGAGTACACTTTTACTCTGATAATATGTGTAATCAAAATTCCATGATGAATTCTGAGACCCTCTACCTTGAGTTGTCATCTTATAGAAATGATCATAAACCAAATCCAGATTAAGCATCATCGCCCCACCAATCCTGCTTGAGAGTTGATTGTAAATGATGGGTTTGTTTTGATTCTCTTTGCTGCCATAGTCAACACCAATTTTAGAGCTCAACCACTTATTGACTCCATATGAAATTGCTAATTGAGTGAGATCTCTTTGTTCAGTATCGGTTGGATCGATACTTGTCTGAACACCACCGTTTAAATGGTATCTTAATTCACCTGGGGGTAAAAAGTTAAAGGGGATATCAACCTGTCGGTCCAATTCAATGACATGTCCTTGTTTGGCATAAATTCGAATTTTAAATCTGGATATTCCGTAGTTAAGAGGGACAAAAAATCTATAATAGCCAGCATCATCGGCAGTGGCGACTTCAACGAGACGATCATTTTGGTACAGCTCAATTTCTGCTTCTGGATCAGTATTGCCATCAATAATGTATTGATCGAATGACGTCTGTTTCAAAATGGGTTCATTTGAAATACTAAACCCGTGGATGCTTCTCTGGTTTAGACCTTTAGAAGTCAAAGCCCCAATGTTGGCCCTGGTAAAATAAGGGCTCTTATCCAGAACATAGCGCCATCTTACACCACTCATTTGAGCACTGGCTCCAAATTCATTGGCAGTAGTAATAACAGTACCCTGAACATCACCGAATAAGATTTCACCCCCCATAGAAGTATTCAGAGTCAGGTTTGAATTGTTTTTGGATGCGGTGCTAAATAGAGTGTAATCAAGGAGCCCACCATTAAGTATACGTTGGTCTCTCTGGTGAATAAGTGGATACCATTCGTCAGATACTTGGGTGTACTGCATCCTTCTCTGCTGACTTCTTCGATTCTCATAGCGACTAATGATGGGTAGGACATCTTTGGTTTCCAGCTTTAAAACTAATCTACTCAGGTCAATGTTAAGGTTTAGACCAAAAAGTTCCTCAAAGACATTCGCTTTGACGAAAAAGTCCACATCTTTTATTAAAAAATCCGAGGCATACAGTATGGTTTTTTGATCCTTCAGGTAAGCTGAATAATTTCCAAAATCCAGCAGATAAGTATTGTCTTCATGTAGATAGTACCCACTTACGCTAAAGCTTTTAGGACTTAATGTATAATTAATTGCCAGGAGCTCGAAAAGCTCGGTAAGGGGAAAGAAGAATTCACCATCTTTTGCAATGGCAACCATAATTTCATCAATGACACCTTGATAGCGGAATGAGAGATAGACTTCGTCTTCCCAGCTTTCGGAAGATTCGTCTTCTGCTGCATTAGAAAAGCTTCCAGCCCATAAAATGCTGAGAGCGATTAAAAATCGAGTGAGAAAATTCAATTAGATTTTGGTGAAACTGCCTCGGATCGTCTGGGGTTCGCTCGGGACAATTTCATTCGCAGGGATATCTGACCTACCAGAGGTCACGGTTAGTACGACATCATAATCACCCACGGCGAGATCGCTGATATCCATGGTAAGACGCCTCAATCCATCATAATAGACGGATACGAATACTTTCTTCTCCTGGACAAGCTTGCCCGCACCATCAAACACTTCAGCGTGCATGGTGCCTAAGAAGGGTGCATTACCACTCTTGGTGTAATCGACAAAAATATTTGCCACCTGGTCGTCGATCATTGGACGGAGTTTATATGGGAGTACCCCTGAAGACACCTCTCCAGATTTATAAAAGATGGAAGTAATCTGGTTAAACTGCATGGTGATCTGAGTGCTAATTCCTGTTTGATTTACAGCACCAACCTCTGCGCTAACAGCACTTGATGTAGTGACCAATCTTGACCAATACATACCAGGCTCTATACCTCTTGGGGGTTTGGCTGTGACTCTGACAATTTGTCTCTCACCAGGTCCCAGTACAAAATTTTTGGGAAAGCCTCGTAGCCAATCAGTGGCTGAGTGCAATTTTTCTTCGTTTGTATCTTCGTAGATTAATTCAATATCACCTGCTTCATTTGCTTTTGGGTAAGCAAATTTAAAAGCCAGTTTGACTTCCTGAGGATCTTTGGAGTTATTCATAATCAAAATAGTTTCGAAACGTTGTTTGTTATCCAAAAATGCGGAGGTCGGTGAAATAGCTACCTGAGAAAACAGGCTGGAAAACATCATGATAAGTGTTAACACAACAAGGGTCATTCTTCTGCTAATCATATTTATCTCTCAGTTTGGTAATATTGTTTCGCTCGTGTCTTGATATATTAATCTAGATAAAGGCAGGAAGCCAACCCGAAATAAGCTGAAAACAAATTCAATAATAAAAGAAAGGGCCGTGATAATCACAGCCCTTTCTCATGGTTCGTTTAGGAAATCTAAATTTTTACTGATAAACCAGGGTCATTGACCAGGCACCGCCACCGTTACCACTAATACCAGAACCATTACCAGTTGCAGTTGAGTATGCACCAGGACTCTGAGCAGCACCAACCACCAGGTCGCCACCAATCCAGAAGTTATAAGTTCCTGTACCACCACCACCAGCAGTACCACTCAAGTCAACAGTTGATACACCACTGGTGAGTGAGGTTGCTGAAGCTGGTTGTGTTGTGATGTGACCGACAACGTCAGCAGTAAATGTCATGTTTTCAGTTGCGTTACCTAAGACAGCTGTAGCATCAAAAGCTACAGTAACTGTGGCACCTTCTTCTCCACTAATGGCAATGTTACCGGCAGTGGTTACTCCGCCAACATTCGCGTGGGCAGCTCCAGAAAGTGGATCAACTGTTGATGTTAGACCTTTGGTTACATCACCAATGGCGATGTCAGTGTTAGATGTATAACTAAGAGCAGTTACAGCCACTGTAGCTGAGACATCAAGGTTTTGATCTTGAGCAAAAGCAAAGCTAGCTATGAGAGTTACCATTAAAATTACGATCGTCATCTTTTTCATTTTCTTTTCATCCTTTATTTCAATTTTTCAAAGTTCGTTTCTCCGTCGAACGGTTTCAATATATTCAACAATGATGCCAAACCTAGTGATCTATGTCTAAAACCCTGTACCACAGCGTGTTACGGGGAAATGAGAGGTGAAATGTGAATATTGATTACCAAATTAGTCATGTAATGGTAATTATTATATGACAAAAAATAATGACAACTGTTCTTAAAATATGACAGATGTAAATTTAGAAAGGAATTCTAGTAGTATTGGACGTATAAATCAACGGTGCCAGAATAGGCGCCTGAAGAGATCATACCCACATTGATGGTCCCATACACGTATAGGTATGCCGTAACTATTTGAGGGGTGTGGGCACTGCTTGGTGGAGTTGGTGGCGCACCTGCAGGACCACTCTCCCGTTCTTTCATTTGAAATCGAGCTATGTTGCCTGTGGCAGTTTTAGCCTGATTGATATCATTGACACCATGATTCGCATAGGCAAGTTGAAGATTGAGTGGCATTTTCTGAGCAGGGTAAGTGACATGCACCAGGTCTGTAGGTGCTACCAGAGTTACCTCAACATCTAACTCTTCATTTCCACTGATAGCAAAGATTCCCATTCCGCCATCACCAAGTCCAATGGTTGTTATCCCATCTCCAGCCATTACCTGTGGAAAAGCCATATCCGCATCTTTGGTGGCGTCAAGAGCACTGGCTACGTGTACGCTAAAATTAATTGTCTGGCCAGACAGTGATTGCATAGACATGGTCATAAGTGCAATACTAATGACGATCAAGTGTTGAATATTGTTCAGGCGTCTATTCATGATCTATCTAAATACATCCTAGTTATAATCCACTTCAACAATAAAGTCTCCATCATATTGTCCTGAGACCAGGCCTTCCAGGCTGAAACGACAACCAACCCACATGTAATAAACTCCTGCTGAGTTCAAAATAACATTTTCGGGATTGGTGGTAAACATGATAGATGCGGATTGATTGTTTTCAGAACTCCCACTCAACATGTAGTTCATGAGCAGGGGTTGACTTGTGTCAAGATTGCTCATGGTAACCTGTTTAGAATAGGATACCTGAATACTGGAGTTGGCTTGTCCTTCAAGTCGCAATACGCCTGCACCCCCATCAGTAATGGGAGAAATCACTTTCTCATCCTGCCCAGGCAATACAATCCCGGCATCTATATCGGAAATCGTTATCACCTCAATCTGATCCATCACATTAGCGGAGATGTGAAGTTCAATGGCAGATTTTTCCTGCTGACCAAAAAGACTCGATCCCAGAATGAACAAAACAATTATGTAGCTAGCCAACTTCATCGCAATAATATCATCTTCTCTGTGAAGTGTTTATTCCCTACCTGGAAGTGGCAAAAATAAATGCCACTGCTTCTATCTCGGGCCTGCCAGTTTAGTTTGTGATGCCCCGCCTGGTAAGATTTTTTCTCAACGAGTTCATCCACAACCCGTCCCCTCAAATCATAGATAGTTGCTGAAACCTTAGCTTCCAGAGGTACTGAAAATGGAATAATCGTCCCTTCATTAAAGGGATTTGGATAATTTCTACCTACACTAAAAACTCTTGGCAGTTCTGGGAAGGCGTTCCCAGGATCAACCCTCAATATAAATCTCGGTGATCCAGCACTCTTTTTCAAAAGTTGAAACGGTCTTGAATCAGTAAGTGTGCTCGAAGGTGCAATCGACTCCAGAGGCTTTTTGGCAAGTGCAGTGTGTTCAAATTCATAGAAGTTCTGCGTGCTCAAATTGATGACTTCATCGGATTCCAAATCTTCAAGAGTTAAGGTCCACTCCGGATGCATGCCCTCAAAGCGGGGCCATGAGATGCGATAGGTCCCGGATAGCGGATTACTCTGAACGTGACCGTCGACATAAATAGGTATTTCCAGGGTCTGGCCAAACCGATAGGGGTGTGATTGGATAGAGAGATACTTGTTATCATAGCTCCTGGTATATAGTTCCAGATAGGTATCTGTAGGTGGAACCAGATAGTAGGCATCTCTACTATCTTTATATATAGATCCAGATTCATTGAATTGTATGTGAGTGGTACTACCTAATGTATCCGACTCAAGCAAGAACATGATCAGAGGATCTGGCTCGCTATTCTGTTTATAAAAGACACCACCAGTCGTCTTGGCGGATTTTGGTACCCTCAGGGATGGACTGCCAGCATTGGCTTTCACCCAGAATCCCTGAAAAGGTGGGATAAGTCCATCTCCAAGAGATCCGGATGTGCCGTTCCAGGTCAGGTAAGCACCTGCACCCGAGTTTGCTGTATGATCCCAGATGTAGATCACATTATCCATATTTGTCTTGGTCCAACCTGCAACATCCCAATCGATGGTTGCGGCGAAGGGATTCCCCACCAGATTCCAGCCTGTATCAGCCAGAGCGGTATAGGTAACACCAAAATCGAATACACCGGCAGTCCCTTCTTCCTCATCACCACTTACATCCAACGTAACGGGTAGAGAATTGCTGTAGGCTGATTCCCCTGCAATGGCACCAAAGACATAGACAAAAAGTCCTCGACCTGCGGTTGTGGTATTTGTTGAATTGGTGGGTTTCCGCCAACGTTGGTTGTCTGTACCCGTATAGGACTCATCATAATACAAGATTGAGGGTGAGCCAGTAGCGGAGTCTGAGCCTGTGTAGCCCTGTGTAAAAATATTATTAAACAGATCACCATATGTGGAAGCTACTGGTGAAGCAAGCAAACGCCAGCCTGTGGTACCAGTGATCTCTCGTTCAGACCGAATAGTTCCTGAGCTAATTGATTTCGTATTGGCAATGAGAGAATATCCAGAAGAAACAATCAGACTACCGGTTGTTAATGTGAGCGTACTCGTTATTTCCGTATTTCCGTCAAGACGAACGCCTGAGGAATTATCAACCGTCAAATTATAAAGTGTCAGAGGGCTGCTCAAAACCTGCTGCGTTGAGCCATTCATTTCGTAATACTTAATACTACTGGTTGCAATTCCCAGGTTACCGCTTACCCGAACCGTATCATTGGCACCACCTAAAATATCGCCTGCACCCAGAATATCTCCGAGGATATCAAAACTAATACTGCCAGTCAGACTCACATCTGCACCAGATTCGATGGTGAGAGATGCCACCTGCTGGTTATCCGTGTTAATAAGTGGGTATCTGGTTCCGTCTGCGGGGTTGGCTGGTATTAGAACCGCATCTGTGAGAACAGGTATGGTATTGGCGTCCCAATTGACAATTGTGTCCCACCTGGTTGTGTAGGAATCATTGCCTGGATCACTTTCCCAAATATTGGTATAAGCATTAAATTGAACCGTGGCTGCATCAGTCATGGCATTTCCATTCAAAACGCCAGTGATGGTCGCTTCCTCCACAGTAGAAGAAGATTGAAGTGCCTGAGAATAGGTTCCGTCTCCATTGTCTGTTACTGACCCCAGTAGTGTACCAGCTGTTGTGATCAAATTAACAGTTTCTCCCCCACTGGAATGGTTATTGCTTCCAGCGTCCTTTATTTGAACTGTAATTGTTGATGTACTGACAGCATCATTTTCTAACACTGTTGGGTTGGTGGAGATAGTTGACATTCCTGCACTTGCTGGGCCAGATTCAACGGTAAATGTGTTGCTGGTACCATAAATATTACCAGATGTATCTGTAGCAGTGATGGTGTAGCTGCCAATGCTACTGATAGCCATTGTATAAGAAGAGAGCACACCAGCGCTGAAGGCTGCGGTCGTGCCACCCCCATTACTGAGCGTTCCAGTGGATGTGATAGCCGCTGTGGTATCAAAGTTAACATCAGCGGTCTGGGTTCCGTCAACTGCAGATACCTTGATATTGAAGTCCACACCAGCGGTTTGAGCCAGAATATTACCCCCGCTGAGTTTCTCAACAAGAAAAGTGGTGTATTGACCAGCCACACTGGTGGAAAAGGTGTTACTCACAGCCGATGTAAGTCCTGAGCTGCTTGCCGTGAGTATAAAATCGTCAGCTGCGTTGATGGCTAGATCGCTGAAAACAACTTGCCCTGCCGCATCCGTGTTTAAGCTTGTTGTCCCTGATAGTGTGCCAATCCCTGTGGTAATTGCGATGGAAACTGATGTACCAGGAATCTCCATTGTATTTCCATTGGTATCCTGAATTTCTGCAATGATACTGGGTAGTAACTCATTCACCGTACCATTGGTAGGTTCTTGAGTATACACGACTTTAGTCGGTGTTCCTGCAACCATAGTTATGGTTCCAAAATTCGTAATGCTATTTGGACCCGTTGTGCCAGAATTGGAGATGTTTCCTGTATTGGGTACCATTCCAGTCGTTGGCCTAATCTGCAAGCCACTGAATGTCAACTCACCCGGCTGGCTAGCGATTGTAGAAATGGCGTCGATGGTAAAAGTGACTTCTGAACTTGTCCGGGATGTGTAGGAAGCTGCCAATAAGGTTGAGGTCCCATATGCCTCTTGCGCTGTAACAGAAGGGAGTGCTCCAGCAGTATCCCATTCGTATCCTGAGGGTGCGGTAAAAACAATGGTCCCACCTAAGGTCAAATCCCCTGTAACATCTTCAGTGATACGCGGACCCGTGAGCGTTGTATATGTCGAGATAGCATCATCAGCTGAAATCGCTTCTCCCCCCGTGGCGGGCTCCAGAAGTCTCACACTGATGGCATATTTATCCGAAAAATAGTCTTCTATACTTTGCCTTTCAGTGTCATTGAGGTGACGATTGTAGTGAACTACCTCGGCAATCATACCATCCCAGCCCCCCCCAGCGCTTTGACCTAAAATAGCTTTGGTGGCCGCCGTGATGGCTCCATCTGGAGCAGCTCCTGCATAGGAAGGATTATTCAGAACACCATCTACGTAGAGGTTCCAGGTTTGACCATCCTTCCAATCCATACAAATAACCTGAGCCACCGTGCTCTGTTGATCTGCGGAACTTTCTAATTCATTGGCAGCGACATCCTCCCTAACGGCTGCTTTGATCACATTCAGACCGGAAGCATTATCTCCAACTGCATCATAGCGTAAGGACATTGAATAGTCACCATTGGCAGCATTTCGAGTACACCAAATTCCCTTGTCAGTGGATGTTATGTCAGATTTTACGACAAAAAATGTCGTGAATTCGGTCAGACCATCGATATATAGCTCACCGTCGCCGTCAACTAAAAATTCTCCACCACCTGACCACTCAATGGCACTTTCACCATTTAACCCTGCCACAGATTGACGCCATAGCGGCGCTCCGCTATTGTTAATAAAATCCCGGCCATTGCCACTCTGGTCTTTCCAGACTTGGACATCATCTCCGTCTACTGCCACAGTAGTACCTGCGTTATTTGTATATACACCCTCATTGGAATTCAACCATAAATCCAGACCAGAGATAGTTGCTGGTTCACCAGAGGCTATGGCGCGTGTTTGTGCATTACTTTCAGCAGCTGATAGATCATAGGCATTAAACGTAATGACTCTTGTCGGTGTGTGTGGAATAGCCAGAAGGTTTTCGTATATCACGGTGCGTACAGCTGTTTGATAAGTGCTGATCGATTTGTTCCCAGCAAGAACTATTTTTCCTATTCCAGAGTACCAGGTTCCGGTAATCCCATATATGCTTGTATAACCAAGGCTATCCTCACCAGTATGGTAATTAGTGGTAATTTGGATGGTGACACTATCTAGCTTTGTGTGGTCCCCATCGCTCATGGTAAGCGAGTCAGTAATTGCGATGGCACCGTCCCCAGCAAAATAAACAAGTCCGGCACCTTCCATTCCTGCCAACATTGGAGCATCGTTCACCGCTGTTACGCTTAAGTTTCGGGATTGGATATTGCTTTGAGCCAAGCCATCGCTCACCTTAAATGAAATCGTCCTGGTAGATTCATCGGGGTCGGGATCCAGGTTATCGTACATTACCGATCTGAGGGCGGTTTGATAGTCTGTTTTTGTGGCGCTCCCAGTGAGAATCAACTCCCCATTAACACTGCTCCAGGTTGGTGTAATACCGAATGCTGTAGTAAAGTCCAGCTTATCCTCACCGCTGATATAGTTTGCAGAAATAGTCACCCAGGCACTATCCAGATAATAATCGTCCACGTCGGAAATGGATAGACTCGTAGTTATGATCGTGTCTGGATCACCGTCTGTATAAGCTAGGGTCGTTCCTTCAATGCTGGCTAAGACGGGAGCGTTATTTGTTGCTCCTATAGTAATATTTCTGGTCACCGTTGCGCTAAATCCTGTCCCATCACTAATTTTAAAACTGAGTGTTCGTGTAGATGTTGATGGGACGGCGTTTGAGTTTTGATAATAGACCTCCTGAAGTGCAGAGGAATAATCATTAAGTGATGCATTTCCTGTAAGCCTGAGTGTCCCTATACTTTCATTCCAGGTTCCGGAAATACCATAAGCGGTAGCGAAGGTGAGTGTGTCCTCGCTACTTAAATAATTTGTACTGATCCAGACATTGGCGCTGTCCATATTGAATTCACTGTAGTCGTGGCAGATTAGGCTATTGGTCACAAGCATAGCAGGATCATTTGACTGGTAGGATAGGGCTATGGACTCCAAGTCAGATATGAAGGGTAGTTCATTCGTGGTAGAAACAGTCAGAAAGGCTCCCGGATTGGTCATATTGGTGTATTCTGTGGTGACCCAGTCTGCGCTTAATTCTACGCTAGATATTCTTACTTCGTCAATAAGACCATCCCAGGAGCTAGTTGCGCCATCCTTGGAACCCTTTCCAATCAGCAATTTGGTACTCTTATTGGTGATTCCAGATCTTGTATTAAACCAAGAGGGAGTATCCAGGCTACCATCTATATAAAAATTGGTTGCTGATCCATTGGTTTGGCCCATTGTGAGATATTGCCAATTAAGCGTTGCTGAAGCATCACTGGATTCATGTCTTTGCTTAGTGTTGGTACCCAATAGTGTGGAGGTTCGGTACACATTGGTTCCACCTCCCTTTTCGCCAGCTGCATCCTGCCGAATCATCATCCTTCTATCAAGAGCATCCGGGTCTGTTCCGTAAATCAAACCCTTGTCAGTTCCAAGTGCATCAGCCTTGGTCCATAGGGAGATCGTAAATGCTCCAAGACCATCGAGATAAGTGCCAGCTTTTAATTCTTCTAGGTCATCACCATCACCGTCAAACTCTCTAGCTGCTCCCAGATAGCCACTACTGTTTGCTGCAGTATTGTGATCTGTAAGCGTATAAGCGCCCGCAGCATCACTGAGATCCTCCAAATGCCATACTCCCAGATAATTGCTATTCCAGGTCAGGGTGTCAGATTGATCTGTATAGATACCCGTTTTGCCATAATAGAGATAGATGGTACTGTCTACCGTGGGTGTGAGGGTTGGAAGATTAACCCAGCACAGTAAATCTCCTGTTGATGCAGCGTAATTTTGCAATTCATGTTTCAGCAATGTTGATCCGTCAGATTGAGTAAAAATGATATCGTAACCAGAGGGATTTACGACACCGCCACCATTTGTGGTAGATTTTATATCAGTTTCAGTGACTTTGATCATAACTGGAAAATTCGCATGATCAGTAGATCCACTAATTTGAGAACTGTTTAAGGTTATCAACTTCCTATGCTCGTAACCAGCGGGCTGGGAGAACAGACCAGTATTAAATAACAGAAATACCAACAGTATCCAGAGCTGACGCTGCGTGTAAATCATGGTACTTATTTTATTCAAATTACTAATGTGTCAATTCCTTACGATTTAGGCCAACCCTTCTTATAAACAACTTATATGCCAAGATAAAACATCATCAGAAAGGAAGTAATTCAATTGTTATAAAATCGATAATTATGTTGCCATTCCTATTGTTATTATTGTACTTATGATACATGTCTAATCCTTGTCAATGCAGCATTATTGCTGACTCTTTCTCCATTGGAAAGCCCCATAACATAATACATTCATAATTATGTGACAGCACTCATTGATCTGCGTCACATTTTCATGACAATATTTGTCCGGATTTGTCATACAGCTTTATATTTGCTAGAGAACGTGGATGCGACAGATGCTTGTGTTCAGGAGTTTAAATATTAAAAGAGTAAAATAAAAAAGCCCTGAAACAGGGCTCAGACCGTTGAAAAACCCAGTCATTTTGGCTGGGTTTTTTATTATGGGTGATATTTA
>JABMQQ010000105.1 GCA_013202495.1 Fidelibacterota bacterium
CTGACTCTGATGAAAACCCCTTTACCTTTTATATTCGAGGGTTTGGTCTGGCTTCATAAATTCAGGTTAGTGGAAATGGGAATGTTATTGTTGATGGCGATGCTACCCCTACTGCTTCCGACTTCACTGATTTTGGGTCAGAGGATATTCTTACGGGAAGTCAGGCCCAAAGCTTTTCTATTCTTAATACTGGAAACGCAAATCTAATTCTCTCAAATCCATCTACTTACGTAGATATAACAGGTGACAACGCTGCCGACTTTACTGTCACAAGTGTACCATCATCACCTGTTGCCACAAATAACTCTACCACATTTACCATCACGTTTGATCCAGGCTCGGCAGGATTAAGAGTGGCTACCATTTCAATCACCAATAACGATCTGGATGAAGATCCATATACTTACTCGATCCAGGGTATTGGCCTGGCAACACCAGAAATCACTGTTCTTGGAAATGGTGAATCCATCTCCGACGGAGATAGTTCTCCCGTCAGCACAGATAATACTGACTTCGGCAGAAAGGATATCCTAGCCTCCACTCAGGAAAACACTTTTTATCTGAAAAACATTGGCAGCGGAGTAATAACTCTCAGTGGTACCCCACTAGTTGTTCTCAGTGGTGCCCATGCAGGAGATTTCCTGGTGAGTGCTCAACCCGTTGCATCATCGGTGGCACCTGGTGATTCAGTTGCCTTTACAGTCACGTTTAATCCAACGGCCGTCGGTTTAAGAACGGCCAGTCTAAGCATCGCTAATGATGATGATGATGAAAATCCATTTGATTTTAGCATTCAAGGTACCGGTATTGCCAGTCCTGAAATAAGTATTCTGGGTAATGGTGTCTCCATTGTAAGTGGTGATGCAACACCCGATGTGGCCGACAGTACCATATTTGAAGATACTATTGTTGATTCATCAAGCTGGGTAGGCTATACAATTGAGAATACAGGTAGCGCCATCCTGACCCTTACAGATGCATCTCCCTATATTACCATTTCGGGGGCCCATGCCAGTGATTTTGCTTTAACCCTCATACCACAATCCACCATTTCAGCTGGAGGCGGATCCACCGACTTTACCATCCGATTTATTCCTGGGGCTGAAGGAGTACGTACGGCCACTATCAGCATTGCCTCTGATGATACTGACGAGAACCCTTATACCTTTAGCATTAGCGGTACCGGTCTTCCAATGCCTTTGCCTGAGTTATTTCTGTCTGAAACCGTCGATCTGAGTACGGCGTTACCAGGTGACACCCTGACCTATACAGTTACCTATTCTAATGTTGGTGTGGGTATCGCGAAAGACGTCGTGGTTGATCAGGCTGTTCCGCAAAATGCAACCTATGTAGAAAGCTCTGCTGCAGGTACTGGCATGACCATCACCTTTCAGCATGTGGCCGCTGGTGGATATGACGCCTCGCAAGCTGCGCCTGTCACCGACATCAAATATGAACGGACTCTCGATCTGGCCACCGGTGAAAATGGGACTATTACCTTCAAGGTGGTGGTTGATTAACTTCCAAAAAATATCCTGATCTATTCTGAAAAAGCCAGTGTTTAGCTGGCTTTTTCTTTTTGGGGTCTTTAATCCGCTTGAAGTGTTATATCTTCAAAGCGTTTTTCAGAGAATCATATTTAACGTTCTTACTAAGGGGACTAAACATGCCCAAAATTATCACCGTGCTCATGGCAACGCTGGTGGGTATTGCAGTTATAGCACAACCACAGACAGGAGATAAAATGTCAGGCTTCAAGCTTGTTGAAAAACGCTTTGTAAAAGAAGTTGATGCGGAATGTTTATTGTTTAAACATGAGCAGTCCGGGGCTCGTTTACTAAAAATTTCAAATGCAGACATCAATAAGACCTTCTGTATTACCTTTAAAACGGTTACTGAGTCAGATGCCGGCACCCCCCATATTCTGGAACACTCCGTGCTGAATGGATCCAAAAATTTTCCTGTAAAAAGTCCCTTTGATATTTTATCCAAGGGCTCCCTGAACACTTTTCTCAATGCCATGACGGGTAGCGATATTACACTTTACCCTGTTTCCAGTATGAATGATAAAGATTTTCGCTCGCTCATGCATATCTATCTTGATGCTGTATTCAATCCCCTTATTTTTGAAGACCCCCGTATTCTGGAACAAGAAGGCTGGCACCGCGACCTGGAGCATGCTGACTCGAGTATGACCTACAAGGGTGTGGTTTACAATGAGATGAAAGGGGCTTTTTCAAGTCCAACCAGGGAGCTGGGCTATTTGGTGGACAAGCAGCTTTTTCCTGATACACCCTACCGATTTTCATCGGGAGGATATCCTGCAGTAATCCCCACTTTGACCCATGAAGACTTTCTTGATTTTCATCGCAAATATTATCATCCATCCAACTCATACATCTTTCTGTACGGTGATGGTGACACTGAATCAGAGCTAGCCTTTATTGATGAACACTACCTTTCAAAATATTCACCCTCTGATCAAGTTGTTGATATCCCCTTGCAGCCTGCCTTCGACGCTCTGCGGTCAGCTTCTGGAGTCTATTCTGCTACAGAGGACTCAGAGCTGGAGGGAAACTCCTATCTCTCGCTTTCTTTTGTCGTGGGCTTGAGTACTGATCAACAGCTTGGTCTGGGTTTGAGCGTTTTGGCACAGGCACTGTTTAATAATGAGTCCGCCCCAGTCCGCCTGGCCCTCCAGGATGCTGGAATCGGTAAAGACGTGAGCGCATGGGTTGATGATCTAAAGCAAAATGTTTTTCATATCCAGGTTCAAAATGCCAACCCTGATGACAGCGAAAAATTTAAGCAGGTCGTTTTTGAGACCCTGGAAAAGACTGCCAGTCAGGGACTAGACAAGGATGCCATTACTGGAATATTAAATCGCAAGGAGTTCAATCTCCGCGAGGGCAACACGCCCCATAAGGGTCTGAACTACAATGGAAAGGCTTTAAGCAGCTGGTTCTGGTCTGATGAACCCTTTAGTGGGCTTGAATATGAAAAACCCATTGCAGCTTTAAAAAAGGCCATTGCCTCAGGATATCTCGAAGAGCTCATCACAGAGTCATTTGTCAACAATCCTCATGCCTTGCTGTTCACTTTGAACCCACAACCTGGGCTAGAAAGCGAAAATGACACTCGCACCAGTGCTGAGTTGACAGCCTACAAAGAGAATCTCTCTTCTGGTGAAGTGACTCAGTTGGTTGATCATACTGAAATGTTGGTTGATTATCAAAAATCTGAAGATACACCGGAAGCTCTCGCTACCATTCCTCTGCTAGACCTTGAGGATATCAACCCAGATGCTGATTGGTTTATCGTAGATGAATCAAGAGTTTCACGTATCCCATATTTGCATTTCAAAACCTTCACCAATGATATCAGTTATATCCGTCTGTTTTTTGACCTCCGCGTTTTGAGCGAAGATCAGCTTCCCTATGCTGCTCTGTTGGCAACCCTGTTGGGTTCAATCGGAACTGAGAACTACACCTTTGGAGAGCTAGATAACGCCCTGGATACCCATCTTGGAGGGTTTAGCACCTACCTGACCAGCTATCTCCAAAATCGGGATGATGATCAGTTGATACCAAAGTTTGTATTATCCACCAAGGCGATGTCCCCTGACCAGAGAAAGGTTTTTGACTTCTCCGAAGAAATTCTGAAACGTTCACAACTGGATGATGTGGATCGAATAAAGGACGTGTTAACCCGACACCATTCACGCTTGTCAGCCAACGTGAAGCGTGATGGCCTGGGCTATGCCAGAACCAGGTTGTTTTCATACACTACCAAGGCTGGGATGTTTAACGAGCTAACTGGTGGGCTGGAATACTACTGGTTCATTTCCGACCTGGTGGACAATTTTGATACAAAGCAGGGTGGCCTCATTAACGAATTGAAAAATGTTTCAGATCTCTTGTTTAACAAAAAGAACCTGATTGCTTCTACGACATGTTCTGATGATGCTATGAAGCTTTTCAGGTCAGAACTAAAGGGCTTCTCTAAGCGTCTTGGTAGGGAGAAGCCAGCTTTTCAGGATTGGGCTTTGAAGTCCAGCTCCAAAAATGAAGGGCTCATGGCTGCTTCTAAAGTTCAGTATGTACTTCAGGGAGGCGATTTCACTAATCTAGATTATATCTGGGATGGTAAAATCCGCGTACTTAATCAGATCATTTCCAGGGAATGGCTTAAGAATCAGGTCCGTGTCATTGGGGGTGCCTATGGTGGCTTTGCACGTTTTTCTCCAACGGGGCAGGTTTACTTTGGATCATATCGTGATCCTAACCTGACCAGTACCCTGGAGAACTATGCCAGGACTCCCGACTTTTTAGCGACTCTGGATATCGACCAAAAGGAAATGACCCGGTTTATCATTGGGACCATCTCTGGAATGGATCGACCACAAACACCATCACAAAGGGGCAATACTGCCGTGGCACGCTACTTCACCCGGTTGTCCCAGGAACAACTTCAATCTGAAAGAACTGCAGTTTTAACTACCTCCCTTGAGGATGTTAAGTCCTATGAGAAAATGGTTGCAGATATTTTAGAAAACAGTCCGCTTTGTGTGTATGGAAACGAAGATAAATTAAAACAGCATAAAAATATCTTCGAAAAACTCATTACTCTCGATTAACCTGATCAATAAAAATGGTTGGTTCCCCATCAGCCATTTATTTATATTTTTGGTCCTCGATAAATATCATATTCCCCCTCCAGGTGATTATTCTGGCCATCCACATCAAGGCAAAACAACGCCCTTAATACATATATTATAGTGTTTTAAACATGCATATAGTTGCGTTATACTCAACTATTGACTCGAAACAATTTCTCTTTGCTTCTATACATCACTACCAGCAGAACAAGAATAACTACCTTCTGGAACAACAATCCATACTCACTGTCGCCCAATAAACCACATCCGCAGTCCGAATTTATTTTAAACATTATTAATGCCAGACTAATACCTATGCCCATGAGTGTTAACAATCCCATAAGAAGAATAACTGGTTTAAAGGTTTTCTTTTCCCAGAGACCAATAGCTATGCTTAACTCAACAAACACCGCGATGACCCCATAATAACTCACAAACTCAGGTAGGCCTGCAGCGTCAGTTATAATTTTATATGGCTCAATACCGTGATCTACAATCAGCATTCCTTTTCTGATTGCCAGAAAGAAAAACCCAATCGACAACGACCATCGTAAAAGCTCCAGTGCTTTTGATCTAAGCCCGCCTGAATCAATTCCACACGACACGATCTCAGTCTTTTTCCAGGCTTTCAACAGAAGCATCAATGGTCGCCTCTGTTACCTGGCCAGCCAAAAGATCTTGAACTGTTACACCAACCAGGAAGTGCATGTCATCTTCAAACCACCCGCCCTCACGTTTTACATACAGAAAGGCCTTTCCCCCATCATCTTCGCACAGAAAGGGGTACTCAAGGACTCCGGAGTGCAAGACCTCTCCTTTAACTGTAGAGACATCATAATAGTATGGTGGGTTAACAGGTTTCCTGTATACCGGTGCTTGAAAAAAACAAGTGATCAGATATCCGTCTTTCTCATATAAAGCATATGGTACTGAATAGGCTCCATCTTTATCTCTTAACTCATGCATATACTTCAAGGTCATCACATCTGGTAACTTTTTGAAGTTTGAATTCTTGATTTCAAAACTTGTATCAGGCTTTGTGACATTCGTATATTTTTCGACAACATAGCCCTGGTCATTGTCTATGAGGAACAAATTTTCATCCGCCGTCATGTCCACTGCAAGCGTTAAATATAGACCTTCATAAGCACGGGCATTGTCTCCTATTCTATCAATTACATTGCCTGAATCTATTTCAGTTAAGTCTTTATCGTAAACTGAAATGGTATAAGCTTTATGCTTTTTGTAAAGTGGATCATACTTCTCTTTTGTATTTCGCCTTTGCTCCTCAAGCGAACCCCTCATGTATCGATCCAAATAGTTTAGCAACGCTGATCTATATGAGCCCGTCGCCACAAGATGGTTGTTTGAGAGCAAGAATAATCTGTCTGCGCCTTTACCATGTCGTAATATTGGACCCTGGACTTCCCCTGAATTTCTTTCTCGCTTAAAGAGATAAACAAAATTATCACCACCTAAAACAGAGAAAGCATAGAACTCATTGTTGACCGTGACTTCATATATCTTAATAGCATCTCTCTTGTGTCTTCTTAAGTCTATCCTGGTATAATCGAAGGGGGCAGACCTGCTTTGTAAAAACAAACTACTTCCATCGGGTATAATAACTTCTTTATCATTAACGACAATTGCACCCCCTTTATTCACCGGCCACAACCTTTCTATAGCTTGTTCGGACAACCCTTCTGAAATAGAAATGACCTCAAACTGCCCAAATGCAATCACAATCCAACCCACCAGGCAAACGACTTTCCTTATCATGTGGACACCCTGTATAGGGCGGGTTTTACCCCGCCCTTATGTTTTTAGTTAAACAGATTCTTCAACCATTCAAAATCGATGCTAATCCCGATCTTTATACAGTTTGTTCCGTCGGTGGGGAGGCATTCAGCAGCATTGACATCATAGGTTCCGATGTAAATATCTATGCCACCATCTATCTCGGCCTCCTGTCTGGCTTGGTCAACGTCTCCTGCACTTACCATCCCTACCATCAAAAGCGCCACCAGCCCACTTAAAAGGATGCTTCTAAAACGATTCATAATCGTTCCTTTCTTTTTGGGTGAGTTATATCCAAAAGATAAAACTTCACCCCGTTCGCTTTTTGATTGTTAACTCCATAATAATTTATGGAGTCTTGTTTTTCATAAAGAGGTCTTGTGTTCCCTTTTTGGGAAACAGTTCACCATAAACCAACAACTGGTTTGTAGCTACACAATTAGAATGTTCTTCTGATAGTTTGTTTGAAGATGGTTGCCTCTCGACGAAGCTATGTTAACCGAAAACTCTCTGGGATGCAAATAAAAAAGCCCACCACGAAGGTGGGCATTGTTTAAAATATATATTGAATCTATATAAAGGTGTAGTTTACTCCAAAGGCCATGGACTGTTTTATCTGGCGTTTAACAGAAATGTCTTTGTCGTAGACCATCTTGAAGTTCATATTCATGTTGATGTAGTCAGACACTTTGACCGTCAGTGTATTGTCCCAATTTGCATCAATCTCATCAAATACCGAAAAAGCAGAAAACAGCTCCAGTTTGGAAACAAAAACCGCTGTCTCCGAGACATTATAAGTCAGATCAGAAACTGACTCTGCACCAAACTCACTTCGCAGGGTCTCAACTTCGGCTGTGGCAGCATCATCAGTATATGGTGCTGGATAATCAGTGGTAACTGTCTGTTTGAAAGATAAACCCAGACGCGTTCCCAGGCTTTCATTGATTGCATAGCCCGCTCCAAAACTCTCCCTGAAATAACCTGGATCCATGAAGGCTGAAATCTGAAATGAAGAGTCCGTGCTGTAATCCATACCGGCAGCGAATTGTGTCTCACAGGTCACGGCAACAAATGGATTGATCTTTGAGCCCAGCTTATAAGTCAGCACACTTTCCAGTTTGATCTCATCGGCTGACTTACGCATCTCCTGGTCGCCTGTCTTGGTGGCTCCATAGAGAAATTTACCTGTGTTGGACCAGGTGGTTTTCTCCAGATCCTGGACAAGTTTATAATTCAGGTTCATTTGCCAGGCATAGGCATTCTCTCCACCAGCAGCCCAGTTATCAAAACCGGTCTGTGTCAGATTAATGCCACCTTGAACCGATTTTTCCCAGACTGATGGTGCTGCTTCCTGAGCCAAAACCAGACTGGCCATTATTACTGTAAGTGTGAGTGTCGCTTTCAAAAATGTTTTCATAATCCCTCGTTTTAACCTTTTTAAATTCATGACCAATTAAGGACGAAAACCCTCCTATTCAAGTCAAAACACCTAGAACCACCCAGTTCGCGACCCCAGCTTAATGATTTGCATTAATTGACCTACAAGGTGAAATTTGCCCTTCATATTGGAGAACATTTTTATGCCTGACAATCAACGCTCAGTTCGCTTGCTCCTGGATTTCGACCAGGCCATCTCCTGGCCTGACACGAAACGTGTCACAACAAAAGCGCTGTCCTTTTTCGACACTCACCTAAAGCTCGAGCGTGTATCTATCACGTTCAATGATATCCAGAACCAGTCGCTTGAGGTATTTACAAAAGACACTTCGATACCCCATCTCGCGTCTGGAGATAAACACCCCATTTCAAGCCCTCCTGGACAAAAGAGCGGTACCCCTATGGAGCCTAGATACACCCCTGATCTTTCCTCTATTTCTAACCCCATCACTGTGGTGAAGGCATTAAGCAGTGCCGGGATTCAATCCTTCTTCGATGTTCCCCTGCTGATTGGTGATGATGTTGTGGGCTCTCTCAATATTGGATCTCGTCATCAGGATGGCGTCTCACGGGAAACTCAAGAAATCGTCACCTTGCTTTCTGCAAGACTCTCGCTCGCCCTATTTCATGCACGACTGCATGATGACCTCAAACAGAAAGAGGCAGCTCTTGAGGCCAGCGAGAGAGGGCACCGGGAACTCATTGATCAGGCGGCAGATGTGATTCTAAAATGCAATTTTCAAGGCGACATCATTCAGGCCAATCTGGCCGCAACACGCCTGCTTGGCTATTCCAACGAAGATCTGCTTCAAATGAATTTGTCGGAATTGTTTGAGCCTGATGTTTTAGTAAGAAAACCCCTGCGCTATGATCTTGTGAACGAGGGGCTCACCGTGCTCTCAGAACGCGCTTTTCGTACAAAAGATGGTAAACAAATCCCTGTTGAAATGAATTCGAAAAAACTTTCTGACGGAACCCTGGTAAGCATTGTTCGTGATCTTTCTGAACGGAACAAAACCAAAGAGCGCCTGCTTGACCAGAAAAACCAGATCATAGCCCTCTTTGATGCCACGCCAACACTCATGTATGCCAAGGACCCTGACGGTCGCTACACCATGCTCAATGATGCCTACTTGAAATTCTTTGGAAAAGAAAGAAAGGAGATGTTGGGAAAGAGGGTAACCGAGATTTGGAATACCCCCTCAGCGCGGCGGGTTGAAAAAGAGGACCTCAAGCTGCTACAAGATAATGAGCTCCATTCTTACGCCACTGAATTTAAAAACGCCTCTGGTGTCACTCGACAGATGCTGGCAAGAAAGGCGCTTTACCTGGATGCCCAGGGTAATCCAGCTGGTTTTGTTGGTACGCTGATGGATTATACTGACCTCAAAGATGCAAAAAATCGTTATCAAACTCTTTTTAATAATTCTCCTGACCCCATTGTTGTTCACGATGGCAAGGTGATCCTGACTGCCAACCGGGCAGCCCTGGATTTTTTCAAGGCAGAAAATCCAGACAAGTATGTCAAAAGTCCTGTATCTGCCTTTGTTCATCCAGACTCCTTGCGTGATTCGAGCAAGCGAATTAAAGCGCTGCTTGACTCCAAACAGCCCAACAATATCGTTAGCCAGAAATTCATTATTGCCACAGGTGAAGTACGCGACGTGGAGGTTATGTCTGTACCGATTGAAGATCAGGGACGGATTGTTATCATGTCCTCCTTTCGGGATGTTACTGATGAACTAATAACTCGAGCGGCATTGCTGAATAGTGAGGATAGATATCGCCTTGCATTCAATAATTCACCGACGGCAATGGTGCTCCACGACCAGGGTGTTTTGCTGGATGCAAATCAGGCTGCTCTGGATTTTGCAGGGGCTAAAAACCTAGAGGAGGTGCTGGGCATGGATCTTTTTGGTTTGGTCCATCCAGACTTTCTGAAGGCAGCCCGTGGAGGGATTGAACTCCTCCTCAAAACTGGAAAACCCGTCCCAGGAGTTAGAGAACAAAAATATCTCACCCTGTCAGGTGAAGAACGTTGGGTTGAAGTAAAAGGTGTTCCCGTAAACCAAATCAATAAAACCGTCATTTTGCTATCTTTTAATGATATTAGTGAACGCGTGACTGCCAGGGAAGAGCTGGAAAAAAGTCGGCAACAATTGGAGATAATCACAGGTCACTTAACCAGTTATCTTTTTCTCATCGACCTGGACCTGTCACTCCTTTACGTAAACCTGTCGACAGCAAAACTACTGGAGGCTAAGAGTGAAGATGTCCTTGGGGAGCCTCTTAAAAATTTTGTTCCGGAAGAGGCCTTAACTGCTGGCTTAGAATACCTGCCCCGCTTATTAAAGGGCGAGGTTTGTAGCTTCCAGTATCACCACAAGTCAAAATCCCGAGGAGCGTTCGTTTTTGTCCTGACCCTGATACCTATTAAGGCCGAAGATGGAGAGGTTATGGCCATTTTGGTGCAAATGGACGATGTGACTGAGATAGCGTCCGCTCGAGAAGAGATTGCAGAAAACAAAGAACTCCTGGAGTTGATCGTTGATACCATTCCAGGGCTTTTCTGTTACTCAGATATGAATGAAAAATATCTCTACGTAAACGAAGCCTATGCAAACTGGTATGGCTATAAAAAGGCAGATGTCATTGGAAAATCTTTCAATCAAATCATTCCTGAAGACACGTATTCGGAGATTCAACCCTATCTAGCTAGAATTGCTACTGGGGAAGCTCTCTCCTACTCCAGAACGACAACTGGTCCTGATGGCCGAGCCCATGATTTAGATCTCCGCTATATTCCACATTTTGACACAAACAAACAGCCCAAGGCGTTTCTGACCTCTCTCCAGGATGTAACTGAAAAAAGAGAAGAAGAGGTTTTTCGGGACTCCCTGCGTCGTCTCGCCCGTCAACTCACCATCTCTCTCAAACCACGTCAGGCTGGAATCATTGCCGCCAAATTGCTTTATGATCTCTTTGGATACGATGCCTTCGCTTTATACCGCATCATTCTTGAGAAAAATGAAGCTGTTGGCTTGTTTTCCCAGGACACCTTTTCCGGACAGGATAAACCCGTTAAGGTTGAGACCGATGTCTATATCATGGATGTGGAAAATATAGAGAATACCTTCATTCTTCCCTCGCCAGTCCTGATCAACCGCAAGGAATCCTCAAAAGAACTGCCCCTGTCTCCTTTTGGCGATGCATCCCGACTCAGCTTGTCCCTGGTGTTTGTACCCATCTTCTGGGAAGGGGTCCAAATTGGATTGTTCACCCTACAAAGCTATACTGCTGAACATTTTAAAGAAGATGATCTGCAAAAGCTGAAGATTTTTGCCAACCAGATTGGTGGGGCCCTGGTTAGAGCTCAGGCAGATGAGCTTATTCTAGAACAAACTAGCAAGTTAAAAGACAGAGAACTCCAGCTTCAAAGCAGTATCGAGGAGAAAGAAGTTCTTCTTAAGGAAATCTATCATCGCACAAAGAACAATATGCAGGTTATTGTAGGCCTGCTTGAGATGCAAGGCATGAAGACAACCAGCGCTGAGGCTCAGACTGTTGTGGATGAAATGACCAATCGGATTTATAGCATGAGCATGGTGCACGATCTTCTATATCGATCCAGAAGCCTGGCTGATATTATGTTGGACACCTATCTGCAAGAGCTAGTTAATCGCCTCATTTTGGCCTTTAAAACCACCCTGGGAGAGATCACGCTTGAATGTAGTTCTGAATCAATTCCCATAAATATTCAAACTGCCATCCCCCTGGGGCTCGTGATAAATGAGATCATCAGCAATGCCTTGAAATATGCCTTTCCTGACCACCGAGATGGAAAAATTATTGTCCTAACTAAGCGTTTGGGAGAAGATGGTCTTGCGATAGAAATTGGGGACAATGGTGTTGGGTTAAACCGTGGTGTTGAACTAAGTAGTGCTGAAACACTTGGACTACAAATTATTCGAGATATCGTTGATCTACAGCTTTTTGGTAAGCTGAAAACTTCATCCAAAGGCGGGGTAAAGTATTTTATAACAATCCCCAGCCTTAAGTTAGATTAACCGATTGACTCATCAGGCGAATCAGCCTGGGTTATAATTTTCTGGGGAAATTTCCTTATGGCAGACCAAACACGCATTCTCCTGGTTGAAGACGAAGTCATCACCGCATCCTCTTTAAAGATGGGTCTTGAGAGCGCAGGCTATAGTGTCTGCCCCCTGGCCACTCGGGGTGACCGGGCTATTAAAATCGCTCTCGCTGAGAAACCAGATGTCATCTTGATGGATGTCAACCTGGCTGGCAGTATCAATGGAATCGAAACTGCCAAGACAATCCTGAAAACACTTCAAACAAAAATCATTTTCCTGACTGGGTATTATGATGATGAGGTTATTTCACAGATTAACGCTCTGGATCCTCTTGGGTATATCGTAAAACCAGTTAGCGTTGAGCGTGTACGGGACATGCTGGATGAACACTTTTAATCAATCCCATTCCCCCCCTAAAGGAAATAACTCCCACATGAAGCGACTTCTTCTCATTACGCTTTTTTTTGTATGCTCTGGAATGGCTCAGCATTTATTCAATCAAGAGCCAGAAGTCCGTGTTCGAATCATCAACACCCTTGATACACTTAATATTTCTCTGAGGGGTGAATGGTCTTTTCGAAACACATCAAGTGCAAAAATGACCCTGCCTGTTGATTCTCAAATTCAACTTATCAAAAGGGCTGGACAGATATCCGTTTTTGACACATCAGGTGCCCTGCTGGCTAAAACCCCTTCGTTTATGTTTGGCTCAAATAGCGACACATCTACTATTGGTATCGCATCGGTGCCATATGGTGTTGGTTGGTGGTGGGCCGGTGTTGAAGATCGAATTTATGAGGGCGCCTTCCACGTATACATCGGGACAAATCAAGAAATGAACGTCATTGTTCAATTGCCTCTGGAAACTTACCTGAAGGGCGTCGTGCCCTATGAAATTGGCGGCACCTCACCCCTGGAAGCCCTCAAGGCCCAGGCCGTGGCCGCCAGATCTGAAGCCGTCATCGCCTTAACCTCAAAACTCTACAGAGGTGAGTTCTATGATCTCACCTCTGATGTGGAATGTCAGGTTTTCAGTGGCAATATAAAACGCACAGCCTTGTCCGACCGGGCAGTCGACGAAACTGATGGACTGGTAATCAGTGAGGGTGGGCAACGCATGAATGCTTTCTACGCCTCAAACTGTGGCGGTCGGGCAGAACTTATCAGCAATGTCTGGCCGGGTCGTAATCGGTTGGAAAGTTACAAGGTTTCCCTGTCAGACAACCTGAATCGGACAGGACCCAACCTGAAGTGGAGCTGGAAAGCCAAGCGTTGGATAAAGTCATCCCCCGACGTCTATTGCAATCCTGACTCAAACACCTTTCTACCAGGCTGGAGCAAGAAAAATTTTCGCTGGTCTCGTGAATTCACGGTTCAAGAGTTAACTGACATGCTCACAGATGATAGTGAGCTTGGCCTGTTTAAAAAAATTCGCGTACTAAAGCGCGGACCCTCTGGACGCATTTATAAGGCCCGCATTATTTTTGAGAGCGGCAAACTCACCATCGATGGAGAACTCACTCTGCGACAGCTTTTTAGTCCCTCCTTGAGGAGTTCGGCTTTTTACCTAAAGCGCGAGGGCGATAAGGTGGTTATTCATGGGGCAGGATGGGGACATGGTGTGGGTATGTGTCAGAGTGGCGCCGTCGCCCAAGCTACCAGGGGTAGCAATTTTGAGCAAATCCTGAAACACTACTATTCAAAGGCGGATTTACTGAATATTTATGGTAAACAGGGACCCTGAATATCCTCACCATGCAAAAAAGGTGGTCATGCGTTTTGATGAGTCTTTCGTCTTATACAAGACCGCATAAACACCGTTAGAAAGACCCAAAACATGAAAATCTTTCTATATATTGCCATTCTGTTAGTGTTAGTGATCTCTTGTCATCATTCAAACTCATGTGATGAGAATCCTGATCCATTGGATTATGAGTATACTAAGATTCCATTTGTGTTAAGGCTAATGAGTGTTAATCAAGAGAAGGACACTCTTGGGCTAGAATCTTTACGTGTTCACATTACCAGGCTAAAATTTAGACGTTATCCTGAATACGATAGTAGTAATCCAAGATGTGAAGAATTAAGGTCTGACATATATATCAATTTTGAGGATTCAATTATCTACAATATCACAAATACGGATTCGATACCAACTGAGTTTAATACTACAATAAATCATTTCAAGGGATACCAATCTGCATTTGGTGGAGATACTACGACATTAAATATAATTGATTCAATTAATGTGTGGTATTCAGAGTTTAATTCCATATTTCTTGACAGGGAACACATTTTAGAACCACAAGACACACTCATTTTTCTAGGGGCTACTTTCGGATTTGAAAATGACACAATTTCAAGATCCAATTCGATTGAAATTTTAATTCAGTTTAACTTGGACGATATGATTCATTTCAATAATTCCAATGATGGTAAGAGGGTTTGTGCAATTAATCGCGAGAACGTAACGGTCACTCAGCATTAAAGGGCTTTCTAACAAAAGCTTCAAGCTGACTTAGCCAGGCTCCGAAATTGGGGATTATTTTGATGAATAGACATAAATATTACGGTTTGAGGGCACGCAGCTTAAGCTTGAGCCGTTAGGCATACAAGAAGGAGTTTAAGATGAAGAATCTACCATATATAATTTCACCAATAGTCTTTTTATTGATAGGCATTGTGGTTGTTATTTCAGACGATGGATCTAGCCAATGGTACGTAGGTATAACTTTTATTCTTATCGGTGCTGTTTTCGCTAGAATGTTTATTACAAAAAAAATGGATGTCAGCGAAAATAGTTTTGTGAAAATTATTGAGAGGGCTCTTTCTGATAAACCATTAGAGGCTTCGGTCTATTATTTCCTCGTTTATTTCGGCTTATTATCGCTATTTAATGATGTCAGAGTACTCGGGGATTCTGAAAAAGCTGAGGGTGGATTGGTATACTTACTATCATTTGCTTTGGTTGTAATAACCATGAGCGACCAAAAAATTAAATCATGGAGAGGTAATAAGACTGATGCCTAACAAAAGCTTCAAGCTGACTCACACGCAGAGATGTGGATGACAGAAATGACGTGGATGGATACAATTATCAAACAATGCGAGTCTATCCCAGGAAGCAGCGAAACAATCAAAAGCTTCGCTTTTAATTTGAACAGCCTAAAGCGTTAGGTTTAACTAAAAGAGAGATTCTCTATGTACTTGGGACTAATAATTAAGGAGAGTTTAGAAAGCATTGACTTTCTTCAAGATAATAGAATCGTGGTTTTAAAGGAGGATATCTGGGAAGTAGGTAGTCGGGCTGTTGATTGGCAACCCAAGGAATGGACAGCCATCTATGTTGAAGGAGCAGATAAAGACTTGGGAGATTTAGCCACAGCCATTTCATGCTCAATTCTGGAAAAGTGGTATGCAAATCTTTCAAATCCTACGATAGAATATGTGATTTTTCGCAAGAAGATATTTGCTTATGAAAAGGGTGATGGGGAAACAAAACAAAAAGCAAAAATGTATGCAAAAGATATCGGCGTTCCTGAACATCAACTGGATTGGTAAAAGTAAACAGAAACCTAACAAAGGCCTGTCTGCGCTGAAACAGCTACGACAGACAAGCTTACCCCGGTTAGCAGGGTTTGAGCTGACTATCCCGACACTCCGTGATACCCTGCAGCGGAATCGAAGACACGAGGGGGGGTACAAAACGAAAATGATGTGGATGGATACAATTGTCGAACAAATCGAGTATGTTTCAGGAAGCAGCGAGACCCACAAAAGTTTCTCTTTTGTGGTGAACAGCCTAAAGCGTTAGGCAAATATTGAATAACTACTTTTCAAAGTACAGAGTTACTGATGCGGAGGTTTCATGATGGTTGAAGGATGGTTTAGGCTATTGCTTGCGCTAATGGTAACGGTGATGGTTGCTGGATGTGACTATTCCGGACGCCTGGATGAAGATGAGCTACAAATCTGGTATTTCCTCATTCATCCTACTGATGCGCCAGATGGTCCAAAGATTGTGCAATACAACCACACTGAAAACAAAATCCTTGATGAACTCGATCTTCCAGAGGGAATGAGTTCTCCTCACGCACTGGCCTTCGATGGTGAACATCTCTGGCTCGGTGGTATGGGAAGCGATGAAAAACTATACTGTCTTGAAGCGGGAAGTGGAAATATCGTGCAGCAATTTGATAATATACGAACCGAAGGAATTACAGTCTTCGGTGGGTCGGTGTGGTTCTCAAGCTCAAACCACCGCAGCAAAGAGTGGCTTATCAATATAAATTTTGATGGTGATACTCTTCAGCAAATTGAAACCAACTTGCTTGTCATCCAGGATATAGCACATTTCCAGGACAAAATCTACTATACGGTGAATGGTACCAACGAACCAGTAGGTGTTATCGACTTAGATACTGGTGCGAGGGAAGTTTTAATCGCTGATGCTGCACTGGGGTCATATATGAGCGCATTGTCAGTCCATGAGGGATATCTGTATGTCATTGATAGTCGTGGTGATGTTAACTACCTCAGGGCATTCGATGCAGCGACTGGGTCATTTCTTCAAGAAGCCGCAACAAGCATTGATGGTTGGATAACTGCCATTGCTCCATCATACTAATATTACTTAACAAAGTTTTAGAGCTGACTCACATGCAAGGAAGTGCAAAACGAAAATGATGTGGATGGATACAGTTAACTAACCAAGCGAGTCTGTTTCAGGAAGCAGCGAGACCCACAAAAGTTTCACTTTTATGGTGAACAGCCTGGAGCGTTAGAAACAATCTAGAGGATTGTTTGTGGTTGTTGAATGATAATTTGTCATATGTACTGAAATGTGGTACATTAAATGAAAAATATGAAAGGAGCCTAAAATGATTGAGGTCTCAGTAAACCAGTTTAGAGCAAACATTAAATCCTATGTGGATCAGGCGCTTTCTGAGCACTCTAGCATTCGTGTTAAAAGACGTGCTGGTAAAGATTTTGTTGTACAAAGTGCTGAGGATTGGGAAAGGGAGCAAGAAACACTTTTTGTGCTGCAGAACGCTTCGCTTTCTGCACAAATTATCGAATCTATCGAAACTCATACCGCGGGATCGGGATCTTCCCCAACTTCTGAGGGATTAGATGAGATCGATAGTATTTGAGGGTAAAAGCTGGTCAAAAGATGAAGAACTTCGAAAGAAGGATAAAAAGCTACACACCAATTTGTGTAAGATTGTCCAAGAAATGCAAAGAGGAGATCCAGCACAAGGATTAGGCAAACCTGAACAACTCAGACACAATCTTAAAGGGTTTTGGTCACGGAGATTGTCTAAAGGGGATAGAGTAATTTATAAATATGATGACAAGGCCATATACATCTTTGCAATTGGTGGTCATTACGATTCATATTGATGAACATTCTGGAAAATAGTATTTGTTGCTCTGTTCAGGGGTTTCTAACAAAGGTCTGTCTACGCTTAAACAGCTACGGCAGACAAGCTGAATGGAAATGATGCTTGAAACACTAAATAGTAAGCCGTTTGCCCTCCATAGCATCGCGTAGGAGGGCTCAAGATTTCCCTTCGGAGTCCAGGGG
Organism: Fidelibacterota bacterium; assembly: GCA_013202495.1. Classification (GTDB taxonomy): domain Bacteria; phylum Fidelibacterota; class UBA8477; order UBA8477; family JABMPR01; genus JABMPR01. Next base: position 17,573 of record JABMQQ010000105.1, read on the forward strand.
ATACAGATGGGCCTGAAGCGCCCGACTCATCGTAGTCGACGTGGACGCAATGCAAGCAAACCGAAATATTCCCAAGTATTAATACAAGGAGTAGACATGAATACGACACTGACGATGAACTACTTAGACAAGAAAGCAAAGCTCTCCTCCCTGTGGGTCTTTGTTTTCCTCAATATGATCTTTCGTGATCTGCATGAACTTGGGCGAGCTGGATTCCTCGAAGAGATGATGACAGGCGTCGTGAATGGCGTTCAGATAACAGAATGGCTTATGCTGGTTGGGGGGCTCATGATCGCAATTCCCCTCCTCATGATCCCACTCACTCAATTCCTGGATTTTAAGGCGAATCGTCTAACCAACCTCTTCATAGGTGCGCTCCAGATTGTGAGTGTTTTCGGAAACAACATGGCACCCGATCTTGATGACATTTTCTTTGCTGTGATCGAGCTGGTCGCACTGTTGCTGATTATCCGATTGGCATGGTGCTGGACAGAAGACGCAGCCTAATTGATGCTACCTACAAGGAGGTTTAGACAGACCTTTTAGCAATGAATGAAAAATAACTATGACAGAGTTCTATATAATGAACCTCACGAGAAAGATTGAGAACCTCGATCTTTCCAGTTCTGAGGGAGTTCTTTTTGAGTACAGGCATTTCTTTTCCGGAGCAGCTCTTTATGTGAACGGAAAAATCTGCGCATCACTATCTCCGGCGGGATTCGCCCTCAAACTGCCAGAAGAGATCAGGTGGCATTTGATAGAGAAGGGGGATGGAAACGAATTTAGCTATTTTGAGAAGGCGCCTGTAAAAAAGGAATATGTCGCTCTATCACTGCCTGTGCAGGATGATCAAGCAAGAATGAAGTTGCTTCTTAATCAGAGCATCAAATATGTAACTAGTGGTTAAAGTGCTGTCTTATTAGCAGAGGAGTAACAAATTTATATGACGCTTCAGAACACACTGAACATACAAAGCCTGTCTGTATTGAGAGGCAACTCAAACCTGGGGCGATAGGCAAACAAAAGGATACGACTTGAGAAAACAATATCACTTTCGTCCCTCCGCTCATGGGTTTTATGCCTGGGATGTTGATTCTTTAATTGAGTTAACTCGAGATATTGAACCACAAAATGTCAAGTTGGATTCCATTGCTGAGCTGGACGAGGCGTTCTGGTTTGGTAGCGAAGATAGTCTTCCAACATGTCGTGCCATTGTGGATCATGCAAAATTGATTAGAGATGCAGATTTAAAACACCCCATTATTCTATCATCTGATGGCCGGGTCATGGATGGGATGCATCGTGTTTCAAAAGCCTTAATGGATGGCTTGAAAAAAACTTCAGCAGTGAGGTTTATTGAAGATCCAAAACCTAATTATACGGATGTACAACCCAATGATTTGCCGTATTAATTATTGCCTAACAAAGGCTTAGAACTGACTCATCCCGACACTCCGTGTTACCCTTCGGCGGGATCAATGACACGGGGGGAGTACCAAGCTAAAATGATGTGGATGGAGATAATTATCGAGCAAAGCGAGTCTGTTTCAGGAAGCAGCTCAAGCCTAGAGCGTTATGTGCTTCGAAACCTACTGTGCCGAAAAAGCCCTATAAGAATTTACGCTCGGAAATCGTCTTCCTAAGCGATTACTATCTTGCCTGTTTTAATGTTTCTTGCTGCATGCGTTAAAAAGATTTTATAAGTTAATAAGGCATTCGCTCAATAACAAATTGAGTGTTTTAGGGGAAGGCATATGCGTCTATCTTTAAAAAATTATTCAGTCAGCAAAAAGATAATATGGTCAGGTAGAGTTGATGATCCTGGTGATCCTGATTCATACAGAGTACATCAGATTATGAACTTGATAAATTTAACAAACATTGATGATTTACATGTTGAACCATCAAAATCAAATATTTGCCTAATCGGCTTTCAGTGTGATGAAGGCGTTAAAAAAAATCTTGGACGCCCCGGTGCTGCGAGAGGTCCTGAATCAATTCGAAAAGAATTTGCAAACTTTCCTGCACCTTTTAGCGAGGATATAAATATTTTTGACGCCGGTAATATTTTGTGTACTGAAAATAATTTAAATGAAGCACAGGATCAATTAGCAAAAGCGGTTAAACTGATTCTAGATCATAATATGTTTCCCTTAGTTTTAGGAGGAGGCCATGAAACAGCATTAGGAAATTATAATGGCATTGTCAAACATCTCAGCAGTCAGGAGAAGAACAAATCAGCGCCAGCTATTTTGAATTTTGATGCACATCTTGATTTTAGACCCTTTAAAGACGGCGGATCTTCTGGCAGTATGTTTTACCAGATCGCAGAGAAATGTGCTCAGAATAAAACACCTTTCGCTTACATGTGTTTAGGTGTGCAGACCTACAGCAACACATTAAGCATGTTTAAAAGAGCAGAATCTTTTGGTTCAAAATATATTCTTGCTAAAAATATGACAGAAAAAAATTTCCCGGGAATTATAAAGGATATAGACTACTTTATTGAAAAACAAAATCATGTATATGTTACAATCTGTAGTGATGTATTCAATTCTGCTTATGCACCGGGGGTATCTGCTCCACAACCATTTGGTTTAGATCCTGAGACTGTTCTTATATTTATCAAGCATATTTTCAAAACGAATAAAGTGATTAGTTTAGATATTGCTGAAGTATCACCGCGCTTTGATCATGATAATAATACTGCCAAACTTGCGGCTGTTATTATTTATGCTATTATCAATGTTTTAAGTGAACTCAAGAAATCTCCAAAGGGATAAACTAAAGATTATGCCAAAGTATAAAAAGAAACTTTTTAAACCCGAACTTTTTCTTTCGTGGTTATGGTTCAAAAATTACAGTTTAATTTTAATAGGTTCCTTTTTAGTATCCATCGGATATGTTCTGTTTATTATACCGCATAATATCGTACCGGGTGGGATCTTTGGATTAAGTATCATTATTAATCATGTCTCGAATTTACCAATCGGTGTAGTTGCGCTATGTATTAATATCCCGATATTTTTATTGGGGATAAAAGTAATTGGCGGAAAATTTGGTGTAAAGACAGTTCTTTCTCTGACGCTTTGTTCAGGCTTTATCGATGGACTATCTTTCTTGTTACCGGATGTTTTTTTAACTGAAGATATTTTAGTCTCGGCAATTTTTGGCGGCGGCATCATTGGTACTGGAATAGCTTTAGTAATAATAGCGGGGGCTACAACAGGCGGCACTGATAGTATAGCCAGAATTTTTACTTATTTACTGCGATTACCGATTGGGAAAATGTTACTCTTAATTGATGGATCGATTGTTTTACTCGGTATTCTTCTATTTAGAAATATGGATATAGCACCTTATAGCATTATTTCAATTTTTGTAATTGGTAAAACCATTGATGTTATTCGACATGGACTAAATGTAAACAAGAGCGCCTTTATAGTGTCCAGAAAACATGCGTTAATTCGAGATATAATCTTGAAGATGGATTGCGGGGGGGACATATTTTAATGGTGAAGGATTGTTCTTTAAAGATAAAGAACAGAAAATTATTTTTACGGTTCTTGGTAATAAAAAGATGTCGGAACTTGAACTTTACATAAAACAAACTGATCCAGAAGCATTTGTCGCAACCATGGATACAAACAATGTTTTTGGTTCTGGATTTAAGTTGATAGATTAGCCTTATCTGCATATAGCAAAAGCATGCAAGCGACGCCAAACGCGTCGCGGGGTTTGAGCCCATCTGTACTCATGCCTACCTTCCTGATAGGGCTAATCCTTATTTGATTCTTCAATCAAGCTTAACTTCAGCTCTCTCACCTTATCAGAAATCAACACATCTTCCTGGCGTGTCAGGTTGCCCGCTGTTTTAAAGAGCAGGGACTCCAGAATGCCTACACTGATTGCTGCTGCTTCGAGATTTTTCTCTGGTTTGCCGGTCAATGGGTTGGGGGTCTTCCCTAACTGAGACCAGGCCCCTGCACTCAATTGGTTCACCAGTAAAGAAAATAGTTCATTGGGGTTAATCTTGGTGTTTGGCATTATATCTCTCACATTCTCATTTTAAAATATCACTCAGGTCAATACTGTCATCATCGCGTTCTACCACCAAAATGCCTGACATGGGTACAATGATATATTTTTTATCCTGATATTTAATATCGATGGCGAATTTCTTCAAATACAAGGCATAGTCCCCCACTTCGATCTCCAGGGGAATGTATTTCACCTTGCTTGAATCTGAAGCCTGCCAGACGTCGTCATCACCCTCTGTGCTGGCCAATGGAGTTCCTGGCCCCACAGCAACCACGTAGCCCCCTTGAACGGACTCTTTCTCGGTAACCGTTGGTGGTAAATACAGACCTGATGAGGTGCGATCCTGACCTGAATCCGGGTAAATCAGCACCCGATCTCCAATCACATTGAGTTTATCTAGGTTTTTTACCATATCGCCTTCCTGTTATTTTGACCCGATAAACTAATAATTCTCTTATCAATTGGCGTTAAACTTTTCCTTTTCCTGTTCATTTTGTATGCACAAAATCAACAATCCCAAGTCTGCATCAGTGAAAATTTGTAAAATCCGTGGTTAAAAATCTTTCTTGCAGCCCGAACAGTCCTTCACGCCAGTCGAATTTTCTTAACAACAGCATCTGCCTCGCTTAGTTTGGGGCGAATTTATGAAATAATATGATTGGGAGAAATTAATGAGTACACAAGTAACTGGAGCAGAAAACATTCGTTGGGATTTAAGTGAGCTTTTTTCCGGCCTGGATGATCCAAAAATTGACATCGTTTTGAATGAAAGTCGTCAACAGGCAGAACGCTTTGTTGAACAGTACCGCGGCAAACTAGGTGATCTCACACCAGAAGCGCTGGCAGGTGCCTACAATGAGCTGGAAGCCATCAGTGGTCCCCTCTATCAACTCGGCATGTTTGTCAATCTTGAATATGCCGTTGACACTGCAGACGATAAGATCAAAGCCTTGTTGGGTAAAATTGAGCAATCCTCCTCAACCACCTCAAATCTGCTGGTCTTTTTCTCCCTTGAGTTGGGCAACCTTTCTGATGATCAATTCGCCAAATTTGAAGGCGCAGAAGCCTTGAAGGATTTTGAATATAAAATTGCCAAAATGCGAAAGAATGCACGCTACAACCTCTCAGAAAAAGAAGAACAGGTTATCAACCTCAAGGATTTGAACGGCAGCAATGCCCATCAAAAACTCTATGGGGAGTTCACGTCTTCTTTTTCCTTTGAATTTGAACTGGATGGTGAAACCAAAACGCTTAACGGAGATCAGCTTCGCGCCATGCGACAGCATCCCGATGCCGATGTTCGTCAAAGAGCCATGAAGATGTTTTTCTCCCGCTATGAAGATAATGCTCTGGTCATTAACCATCTCTACAACTCACTGGTTAAAGACCATGGTATTGAAGTTGATCTACGTGGTTTTGATCAGCCCATCAGCACCATGAACACTCACAATGATCTGAGTGATGCCGCAATTCAGGCTTTAAATGATGTGACAACCGAGTCCTATTCTCTCGTGAATCGCTATTATAAGCTGAAGGCAAAAATGCTGGAATTGGACGAAATGACTCTGGCTGATATTTATGCGCCCCTGCCCCAGTCGTCAAAGGCTTATCCTTTCGAAGATGCCAAGACGCTAGTTTTAGATGGCTTCAAATCCTTTGATAATGATTTTTATAAAATGGCCAAGACTATGTTTGATGAAAATCGTATTGACGCTCCCGTGGAACCCAGTAAGCGAGGTGGTGCTTTTTGTGCCAGCTCAACCCCTGACCTGAAACCCTACGTCCTCCTGAATTACACAGGTAAGGTTCGTGATGTTTCCACCATGGCCCATGAACTGGGACACGCCATTCATGCCATGCTTTCCAGCAAGCAGAAGTTGATGAATTATCACTCCATCTTGCCTCTGGCTGAAACCGCCTCCATTTTTTCAGAGATGGTGCTGACTGATTCTCTGTTGAAGAAAGAGACAGATGTGGAAGTCAAGAAGTCCATGCTCACAGGAAAACTGGAAGACATTTTTGCCAGCTCACATCGTCAAAACATGTTCAGCAGTTTTGAAATTGCCTCACATAAGGCCATCAATGAACAGCTGCAGAGTCCTCAGGCGCTATGCGAACTATATACGACTGAGCTGGAGAAAATGTTTGGTGACAGCCTGACCATCACACCAGAATATGCCTGGGAGTGGTCTTCCATCCCTCACATTTTTAATGTGCCCTTTTATGTATATGCCTATAATTTTGGAAATCTGTTGGTCTTTGCTCTGTATCAGCAATTTCTGGAAGAAGGAGACTCCTTCATTCCTAAGTATAAAGAGTTTCTATCCAGAGGTAGCTCAGCCAGTCCGGCTGACTTAACTGCTATCGTTGGTGCTGATATAAACCATCCCGACTTCTGGCGTAAAAGCTTGAGGTATATCGAAACCCTGGTGGATCAGCTGGAAGCATTGGTATAAACAATCCTTCAAAGTGGGGATTCGAATCCCCGCCTGGGGAACACATGTTAACCTAACCATTCCCGATGGGGATCATTCTCGCCATCTCTGACGATCCCTCCTTTTTACACCCTTTTTCCCTCGTATTCCCCAGTCATGGTTCTTATTATTGGCGAAACCTATAGAACTGGACCCACATCATGAATATCAAAAATTCAACCAAGACAGATGCTGTTCTCAAAGAAATCGGTGCGCGTTTGACACAGCAGCGTGTTCTGGCAAAACTCACACAGGCTGGACTGGCTGAAAAAGCCGGTGTTTCCAAGCGCACAGTTGAGCGGATTGAAGCAGGGAGCTCTATCCAAGTCTCCACCATGATCCAGGTTTTACGGGTGTTTAAATTGCTGGAGCCCTTTGGTCTGGCCTTGACCACAGATAAAGCCGAAGCTCCAGTCAAAAAGAAAGCGAAGGCAGTTAGGGTTGAAAAAAACCCTTCGCTTGAACCTTCAAATAAAAGCCATTCCTGGGGATATTAACACCGCATGTGGGGGGCATAATGCACATCATTTCTTATACCGGTTCGGATAAACCTAGGGTGTTAAGGGGAATATGATGAAAAGAATTATAATGATGGTACTAGCTTTGAGTGCCCTAAATGGATTCTCTCAGGATATTTCCTTTTTTATATCGAGTAATGATCACGAATACTCCCTGCCAGTTGATACTGCCTTTCGGCAGGTCATGCTCACATCAAGTTCGTTAGATTTACCTCATGAGGATTTCTTTTATCCGGATTCCATCAGTTTACGTTTTCCCGTTTCCGAAGATACCGTATGTTATACCATGGTTGGTTTACGTACGGGAACTTTTTGGATGGATAGTGGCACAAGTATTCCATCCCAAATTAACCCATACTCTGAAATTGATAGCATTCATAGCGTTACCCTTGAGTTTCCCTTCGACACTTTGGTAGGGATTACATACATCGACTTGCCTGGTGATAGTATATCCGGGTTTGATTTGCTTTTATTATATGAGGGTTATCTATTTGAGGTAACCTGGATATGCTTCTGGCTCTTGTCCGAGAATCAATCAAACTGGCTCAATTTTCAACCGCTCGGTGTGGGTAATATCTGGAAGTTTGATGTTGATGGTGAATCCGCAGTAGATGAACGTTGGGAAATTTTTGATTCGCTGGCGACGGAAGATACCACCTACTATTATGTCCAGTTTCAGACAGAACCTTCTGGAGGATATGGTGTTACTGAAGTTGATACTTCAGTTGTTTACACAACCGCATTGAATCCATATAAAGTCGCCAGGTCTTCAGGTGGCTGGTGTGGTATTATAGCTGATTTCTCACCCCGTATTGAGACATATCCATCCTTTTCACACACGCTATTGCCAAAAGGGAATGGGAGTATGGATTTTGGCTACTATAATCCCGGTTTTGTTGGACAAGATCTTTCTACGTATGGAATTGGGTTTTCTTACGCCTCTGGTTGCAACGCATATCAAAGGCGTCTTTCGGGCTTCAAAATTGGTTCCGAAATTGTAGGTGATATAGGCACCCTTGTAAGTGTAGATGAGGAGGCTCACTTACCCGTCAATTGTTTTATCGGGAATTACCCAAACCCTTTTAATCCTTCAACGACCATCACCTATGATCTGCCAGAGCAGTCAGACGTTTCCTTGATCATCTACGATGTAGCTGGACGAGAAGTGAAATCACTTGTCTCGACAACACAGTCTCCCGGCAGCTACCAGGTTAGGTGGGAGGGAACAAATAAAGACGGACAAACGGTTTCAGCAGGGTTGTATTTCGCCCGCCTACAAGCGAGTGACTATTCCAGTGTTGGTAAGATGGTGTATTTGCAATAAGTTAAGCCCTGCTATGAATAATGAAGGTATATAGCTATATTCTGGGAAGGTGGCCTCAATGATCCCGTCTAAAATTAGAAGCGTATTGATATCCATCGCAGTAATGATTCCCATCCTGTTCAGCTTTGCTCAAGCTGATAATTTTATTGATGAAGAAATAAGACCTGCTCGAGGAGAATATCACCCAAACCCAAATCGTAGCCTCAGCACTCGAGATATTGATATCTTTTTGTCAAATCTGGATGGGATTGATGCTAATGTTGATTTCGAAGGATGGTACTGGGACTACTTTCTCGAATACTATGTCCCGCCAGCTGATGGATATATAAACAGCATTGATTTTCACTTCTCTGAATTTCCCGATTATCATGGGGGGAGGATGTATGTTTGGATCTTTGAAACCAACTATCCATGGAGTGAAATCAATACTGAGGATATTGCTGATCTCCCCATGGATGCCTGGTTAGGATACTATGATGAATTTAGTGGTTTTGAGATCGCTGGTTCAAGTTGGATCTTTGGGGGTATTAATAATATTGAGGGTGCGATCGATGATAAAGTATATGACCCACTGGGGGCTCAGGCCTGGCCTGTTGAGGGTTTTGGTGAGATATCTCTCGAACCCAGTACCGAAGATGAAGGCTGGATTAGCTTTGATCTTGTAGCTTCCATGGGAAGTGTTTATGAGTTTACTCGTGATGTACCATTCATCGTTGTTATTACACGTCCTGAAATGCTAGACTCCTATGGACCTGAGTGGCGGACTGCATTCTATGCTGCTCAAAAACATGTCGAACCTCAACCAACAATGAAGTTTTATGGGACCTATTCGTTCCCCGATGGTCGGACAGGGAACAGTGATTGGGGATGGTATATCCGCTCCTATGTTTGGGATTGGGATGTGCATGTGACACTTACTGGTGATCGAGGTCCCGTTATTTCTAATTGGACACAACTTGGTGCTACACTAGATCATGGACCTCGTACAGTTACAGTAGATATCCTTGATGACAACCCGGCTGGTGGCACATTTGGCATAGCATCGGCCGAATTATTGTATGCCGTCGATGGGGGTGATTATATGCCTGTGGAGTTGACAGAAAATGATACAGCCTGGATCGCTGAAATTCCTGGCTTCGCTGAGGGACATGTTGACTACTATTTTAGGGCAACTGATATTAATGATTTAACAACAACCACATCTCCGTTTGGATATGATATATTTATTCCAAGTGCGCCCAGGCTGGTTGTTTTCAATGGTGGTGCTATAGATGGATATCCTTATCAATACTATTTTGGGGTAGGTGATTTCAATACATATACGGTTGCCCAGTTCGCACATGATGTTTGGGCTGGCGAAATAACAGAAGCTTTGGCTGCACACTACACCATAATCTATGAGTTTTCCCATTTTACAGATGGACCAGAGCATGATAACCGAGAAGTCATTAGGAGCTGGCTCGCCGGGGGTGACAAATACTATTTTTTAGCAGGTGACGAATTGTTGAGTTCATGGTCTAATGGAGTAGACAGGGACTATGCTGTTGGAGATTTTGAATACGATGTTTTGGGTCTTTCACATGTTTACAACGACATCGTCTCTTCCACAAATGAAGTTACACCCATCGAGGCTATCGCAGGCAATGTGGTTACAGGTGAGCTATTTACTGCTCACACAGCCGCTAGTGATACTCTTTTGTATGACCCGGTATCCGAAGTGGATGGCCTAAACCGTCTCGATGGTTTTGATCCTGTTGATCCAGCGGATGTCAATATGATTAGTCTGGGTTCGGAAATGCGAGCCATTGGCTTAAACCGAATTTCAGAATATGGCCACATTGTTTTTTTGGCCTTTGATCCCTTAAGCATGAATGCATCACCGTATACATGGTGGGGCTTTTCGGCCGAATCACCGCAAACCCATTCGCTCGATGCCTTTTTTTGGATTCATCTGGCCGTTGAGGATAGGAATGAAGTGAATCCTTTGGAATTCAGAATAGTTTCGGCCTTTCCCAATCCCTTTAACCCTTCTGTAACAATCGAATATGATCTACCGGAGCAATCAAGTGTCTCCTTGATTATCTATGACATTTCTGGAAGAGTGGTCCAGACACTTTTCTCAAGAGAACAGACTCCAGGTAGCTACGAAGTTAGCTGGGACGGAATAAATCAATCAGGCAAGGCGGTAGCGGGAGGCATGTACTTCGCCAGGCTCCAAGCGGGCGAGTTCTCAAGTGTTATTAAAATGGTTTATTTGAGATGATACGGGGAACCCGATGATAAAAACACTTATTGTTCCGATAATCATGCTGGGATTATTGGGGTCTGTATTTTCAGAGGAGAATCCGCGTGAAGTTCAAGATCTTGATACCACTTTGAGCTGGTTGAATGGAATTGAAGCAGATGTCGATTTGGGTGGATGGTCAGGAGACTATTTCTTCCAATACTTTATTCCTCAAGCAGATGGCTACATCAATTCCATCGACTTCAACTTCTCTGATCTGCCAGATATTCCAGGATGTGGACTAAGTATAACACTCTTCTATACTGACTATCCGAATTGGGATGAGATTGAAACTTCGGCCATCGCAGATTCATGTATTGATGCTCAGCTAGGCCATTATGATGAGGAAGATGGTTTTAATATAATTGGTGATAATTGGGTTCAGGGTGGAATAAACAGTGTTGAGGGTGCCAATCCTGACTTTATCTATGACCCCCTTGATGACCAAGCCTGGCCGGCATTTGGAAGGGGTGGTATGTATGTGGAGCCAAATGACCTAGATGAGGGATTGGTGAATTTTGACTTGATGCACTATGTAAATAATTCCTCTTTTCAGGCACACACACCCCTTGCAATCGTGGTTCAACTATTCTGCCAAGACTCTACAGTGATGAACTCGACACAAACGAGAATGGGCTTCTTATCGGCACAATTGGATCATGACCCCCAGCCCTGTTTGAAATTTTTCCATCCACAGGCAAACCCACACGGCAATTGTGGTACAGATGACTGGGGTTGGTACATACAAAGTCATGTATGGGATTGGCGCGTAAATGTGACCTATACAGGCCCACTTGGTGTGGATCACCCTGACAGCCCTGCTGTTAATGGACTACGACCTAAATTGCTATCCGTCTCACCAAATCCAGTCAATTCATCTACAAAAGTGGTCTATAGCTTACCCCAGCCAACAGATCTGAGATTCACAATTTATGATTTCCTGGGTCGGCAGATTTGGTCCCGGGAAATACCTGCCCAAAGCCCAGGTGAGCATGCGCTATCATGGGATGGACGCGATCAATCGGGTCACGATGTTGAATCAGGATTATATATTGTGACTCTCTTATCCACAAATTGGTTTGAGTCTAAAAAGATGGTGATGTTGAAATGAAACATGCTAATGAGGGATTATCTACATTTATGAGGAAAGCGGCCCGGTAAACCTGTCTACGCTGAAACAGCGCCGACAGTCAATCCAGCCCAGCTTAACGTAGGTTAGTTGTCCAGGGGATGTAGTTGGCTTCAAGGTTTTGGGAAGTACTTGATACAATCATCAAGTACAGAGAAATGAGCTGGAGGTACAGATGAGTCATTTAGGATTGAAGCAAGGGTTGGTTCTTTTCCTGTTAGGTTTATTCGGATGGGCTCTTTGTGGAACTATTATGTTTGTCGGAATGGCATTAATAGATATCCAAACAACATTGATAATTCATCTAATTGGTGCCCCAATAATTTTTACGTTGATTTCATTGTTCTACTTCACAAAATTGAATTACAC
>JABMQQ010000106.1 GCA_013202495.1 Fidelibacterota bacterium
ATTCGAACCTACGACCTTTGGGTTATGAGCCCAAAGAACATTCATAAATAACAGTAACTTAAAGAGTTAGTGTGGCGTATATGTGTCACGACTTGCACCGGGTAAAGCTGACACGAGGATTCTCTGATAGGAGTATTTGCTGATTCGCAGTGGGTGCCTTACATTCAAAGCACGCTGAATTATTTTCTAGCCCTGGATACATTCAGGTTTGAGGGGAACCCGGTTTAATGTGCAACAAGTGCTGCATTAAATATTTATGAGCAAGTCAAAACGCAAACTTGCCGCAATTGTGTTTACTGACATAGCCGGATTTACGGCTATTTCAGCAGATGATGATGAAAAAGCACTTGAGCTTATCTTAAAACAGCGTGAATTATTGCAGCCCATCGTTGAGCGTTTTAACGGAAAATGGTTAAAAGAAATGGGTGACGGATTATTGCTCAGTTTTTCCAGCTCAAAAAAGGCCGTCAGATGTGCACTCAAAATTCAACAAATAACCCGGGATGTTGAAGACCTGAATTTGCGAATTGGCATCCACCAGGGTGACATTTTAAAGCGGGACGGGGATATATTTGGTGATGATGTTAATATTGCTGCGCGCATAGAACCATTTGCGGCTATTGGTGGCATCGCCATCAGCAATAAAGTCAACAGCGACATCTCCGGAAGCCCCGAGATTACTACCAAACTAATCAGCAAATCCAGACTAAAAGGTGTGTCTCAGAATATCAGGATATACTGTATTACATCCCATGATTTACCCCAGACAGTCCTATCCAGAGTAAAAGCCAAACTTGAACCCCAACCAATCTGGATAAGATTGGGAAAACCACTGTCCCTGATGATTATTACTTTCAGTATCTATTTCATCATATTTGAGCGGGATGTGCCTTCGATTGGAATCTTACATATGGAGAATCTTGGTGGTGAAGAAGATGATTTTTGGGCGCGTGGAATCACAGAGGATGTCATTATTGAGGTCGCCAGTGCTGGTTTGATCCGTGTTGCCCCTATGCAGGAAATCACGAGGTATATTAAGTCAACATTAGCTTTGGCAAATATTGCTCAAAAACTGCAGGTGAAATATTTATTGACTAGTAGTATCCACAGACATGATGGAAGTTTTGAATTGAGGGTACAATTAATCAATGCGCAATCTGGGGAAAGTATTTTTGCCAACAAATGGAGCGATTCCTTGGACCAGGCCAGTCGGATCACCGGTGTCCTGGCGGAGGATATTTTGGATGAACTTGGTATCGACACCAAACGGCAAATTACAAAGCATTACCCGATTGATCCCGAAGCCTATGAGTTGTATCTGCGTGGGAAATACCAGTGGGAAAAACGTGAGAATCAGCAGGATATGGAGATCGCCCTGGGTTTGTTAAAACAATCCATTGAATTGGAACCAAATCTGCTCCAGGCCAGACTGCAGCTTGGAAAAAGCTATTTTGATTACCGTAAACATGATCTAGCGATGGAAATTCTCAACGAGAGCCTGAAACAGAGCAAAAAATTGGATGACAAACTGGTGCAGGCAAGTTCCCTGATGAATATTGGCAATATCTTTTTTGACACCGGTGATTATGAAAAAGCCCGCGATTATTATGAGCAAGCCCTGAAAATAGCTTTAGTTATTGGTGATAGATTTCATGAAGCATCTATTCTATTGAATATTGGGAATTTACATTTTTATCTGGGAAACCTGGAAATCGCTCTGAGTTACTATGAGAAGGCGCTGGCCACCAATATGGAACTAAAGAATTTGCGTGGTCAGGGGGATGCCTATCTTAACATTGGTAGTGTTAAAAAAGATTTATTTGACTATGAAGAAGCCCTAGTCGCCTATGATAAATCATATAACATTTTTCATGAGATCGAAGAAAAGAGCAAGGAGTTGTATCCTTTGATTGGTACCGGTCTGATAGCCATTGAAATGGGCGACTTTAGTCTGGCACTGAAGCATTTAGAAGTTGCGCTTGAGATTGCCAGGAATATTCGTGATGTCGATAATGAGGTATGTGCCATGCTCTATATCGCTGATATTTATCATCAACAGGGTCAAATAAATTTGGCCCTGGAATATTGCCAGTTGGCTTTACCAATATCAGAAAGTATCGGGGATTCGTACAATAGCCATCTTGCTCATCAAATAATGGGTGAGATAATGTTGGGGATGAATGAATATGAAAAAGCCATATTCCACTTTAAAGCTGCCTGTAACACTTGGAATGAGCAAGATGATCCATCGTATTATCTCGAGAGTTTATCCTATTGTGCGTTGGCGGAATCAAAATCTGGAAAACTGGATTCATTGAGCTTAATCATTGATAAAATTGAAATTTTAATAAAAGAAACAGAACTTAGTCAAGAATCTGTCATCCAACTGAATTGGAATCTGTATCAGATATTTAGTGAAATTAATGATGTCAATAAGGCATATTCATATTTGGAAGGAGCCTTTACGGCAATAAATAATTTGGCTGCTAGATTCATTGATCCAGAACAAAAAGAAAAATTTATCGCGAGCAATAGAATCAATCGTGAAATAAGGCGTGCTTATGAACAACACGCTCAAAAAAACTAAGCTGCGAGGCATCCGTCAAATGAGAATCTTGAAACCGATTATGAATTGATTAATTCAAAAATCATTTTGTAGAATTCAAATAACAAAAGGAGGAATGAAAAATGGCAAAGAAAAGACCACCTATCATCATATCAACCGGTAGTGGGGTAGCAAGCGAATTAGTAAAGGGGATGATTGTCAAAGAAGGTGATCCCACAACAGCAGAGGAGAAAGCTGCGGTTGTCAAGATTAAAGCAAATGTAGCCGCTTTAAATGATCGTATGGAGCATGATTATGACAACCGGCCCGTACTGAAGCGAATGAAAGTTTTTAGCAAGAAAGCCGCCTTCTACTGGAGACTGAACCATGATCCTAAAGACCCTGATGAAGGTGTTATATAAATTATCTATCTTTATAAATAATAATATGTATCCTGTCAAAGCAACTCAGAACAAATAG
>JABMQQ010000107.1 GCA_013202495.1 Fidelibacterota bacterium
ACAGTCAGAGTAGTTGTACTAAAATTGAGAAAAAGCGGATCAATTATACTTTATTGACTGGGACTCTTTTTTTTCTGTTGACTATTACCTTTTAAAAGGTGTTAGGTAGTAATTCCAACTATTCGCTTTGCCCGAGCCAGAACATGGTCATATGTTAGAATTGAAACATTGTGAAAACTTGAGTTCAACAACCGGTATGCTTGTCGTTGATCCAGACTCCAGTCGAATGACCTTCCAAACACTAGTATCCCCCGAGGCTTGACAGTCCTTACACCATCAACTGATTCAAGGAATTTTACACTATTTGACTCTCGCTCTACTTCAAAAATATAGTTAGAAGCTTGAGTGATGGCCTTGATAAGGTCTTGAGAGGGAATCCAGTTGTCATGATCCTGGGAACCAGCCCAAAACTTCAATGAACCTGAAGGTCTCTTCAATTCAACGATATCAAGGAAGCCATCGTGTGCTTGCATTAAAAAATCAGTAATGTTTGATGTGTCAATCTTTCTCTGATCCAGCACACGAACAAATTCACTCCCAAGAACCCAACTATTATTCTCGAACCACTTTTGCCAATGATTTTCAAGCAAGTCGTCCTCAAGCATTTGTTCAAACTCAGAAATTGCGCGAGCACGACGAGCATTTCTTAGACCAATATCAAGTTCGTCAGAAATTAGATTGTTTTCTATTATGAATTGAATGGTATCAGACGAATCTCCAGATGAGAATAGAGTTTTTATTTGCTCAGCCATCTCAAGCGAGTAAGAGCCGTCCAGAGGTATAAATGACTTCACGCCTTGTTTAAATGGCTCATAATGCGTGCGAAGCAAATCGATAAGAGCATTAAATTCTTCAGAGTCCAGTGTCAGCTCACTCTTAGGATCAGCAGTTTCTACTGTTGGATGACCAATATTCAACCAAGTCCCGGATTTCTTATATCTACCCAGTTTAAGTCGGATATCCTCGACAGTTGGATCATTGTGAGGTATTTTCCAGAAGACAGCTTTCGTAGCTACTGTCTTTTTTTCTCGTAATGTGATTTCCAAGGCTTCTCTTACATTTGAACTCATATCACCCTCATTTCATCTACATAACGGTTTAAGCTTGAGCTGCTTCCTGAGAAAGCATCGCTTTGAAAATTCCACATCATTCTCGTTTTCCACTCCCCCTCGTTTGTGTCAGCTCCAAGGTTTTGTTAGAGACTGTTTTATTCGACTCCGCCCATCAAGCACTTATCATATTCCCATTCCCCGTTCTTCAACACATAGTGATTTAGCATAAGAGAATAATTGCTATAACTCCAATTAATCAATGCTCTGTTGAGAGAGGCATTAAATGATACATTCGTTGACCATGGACGTGTTCCGTAACGAAATCCTGAATAAGAGTGCTGTTCAATTAGACTTATGTTTTCCTTCAGGAATTCTTCTTTCGTTTCTAAAAGATGGGTGACCTCTTTAGGTACAGATCGATGTTTTCCTGTCGCTTCACTAAAATAGTAATTTAGGGCAGATAGATATTTCTCATTCAAATACAACAACTTGGATTTGGATTCTACAACATGTGGTCGAAAATCGTTTACACTAATTTCAACCCATTCTTTGTCTGAAGATGGTTCAGCTTTTCTTACATAACTGTTAAATCTTTCATCTTTCATAATTCTTATTGTGAATTCACCGGGCAATACGATGTACTCATTATCAATATAGATCTCTCCCGGCTCAAAGATGTCTTCAAAAATATCGTATAGTGCTTTAATAGTATCGTTTAATGATTCATATTCTTGACTTGAGATGGGAGAAATGGACTTATGCCATGTATTGAAAAACAATTCTCTATCTTCGGTAGACTGCTGGCTAAACGACTCAAGTAATGACATCTCTAAAATAGATGGACTATAATGGTATTTATTCTGACTAAATATTCTGCTGGGTAAAAAAAGTACCAACAGGATTGCAATAGGTTGAATGTAGTTGATCATACTTTGTAGAACCTCTCTAACGTTTTAGCCTCTCGCTGCTTCCAACACCTGCACTGGATTCTATTTATTTTACGATTGCTCAAATTACGATTCCCACATGCCACTGTCAGCTACAAACGTTTGTTAGGTAATGTGCGGTTCAATATCTTTCAATCCGATATGCCAACCCGATTCCCCAGTTCTTGAGTATTTGGCCGGATTCTTGAACAATGAAATGTCGATATTGAGCTCTAGCGCTTAGATTTTCAAAAAGAGGATAGTCAATACCAGCACCCAAGTTTACAGCAAATGGGTCCCGTTCCACCCCTCTGTGATTAAGCACGATCTCAGCTGATAGTAGTATCCCCTTGAGGGAGATGTACTGTGCTAAGCCAACACCAAAAGTTAGGTGAGTCGGGTCGGGATGGTAAAATCCCCAGTCAAATACATTCGGATTTGGCTGCAAAAGTAAGCGTTCGATATGTACTATCAACCCTATGTTTAGGTTCGAGAGAACTGCAACAGAAAGCGCAGGTGTACTATATGCTGGTGCATCAGTCTTGTTACTAAACGTCCAGCCCATCTGGCTATTCACTTTGATAGAATGAACAAGAATCAGGTTATTGTCTTTTCCCTCTGCAAAAGATTGATCTACCTGGGCAAACAGGCTAATAAGTATCGTAAGCACAACGACTTGTTTCATTTTATCTCCCTCATATTTCCTCATTTCCATAACGCCCTTGCCTCTCCCTGCTTCCTGAAACAGACTCGCATGTATCCATTGACATTGTTGTGCCTTGTCTGTCAGCTCCAGCTCAATGCTAAGAACTAGTATTCGTCCGCCCAGCAAGCCAATTTCTCTTCTGCAGATGTTTTAATATTTATGAATCTTGTCACTTCTGTCCCAGCTGAGTCCAGTGTTACCATTATTAATGATCCAGCTGGCAGGCTGAACAAACATGCATAACAATAAACTTCTGCAGTTATGTCATCACATTTCTCATCCAGTCTAGAGACCAACGTTTTCAAATTTTCGGAGTGACCAAAACCATCGCTATCACTAACCAATGGATCTAAATCAGCAGCTAATATGGCTATTTCGGAACAAACAAGATCACCGTCCCCAAAAATCAGTCCAGCCCGCAGATCTGTACATGATGCATCCTCAATTTCAGGATCACTTGTTTCATCACAACCAAAAACAGCAAGCAGAAGGCAGACACTGAGAATCAATTTGATGGGCTTAGTGAAAATTACAATTTCTCTTTTTTCATTCATCTGATATACTCCTAAAGTCCAACCCTCGCCCCACACCCACCCACAGACTCGCTTGTATTCATCCCCATCATCGCAGGTAAACCATCTTAACGACACTCGAATACTTGCCTGCTTGGAGCCTTGCGAAGTACATTCCTGCTGAGACCTGCTGTCCGTCTTGGTTCGTTCCGCCCCAGCTGATGTTGTAGCTACCTGGATCTTGAGATGTTGAGACAAGAGTCTGTAACTCTCGTCCGGCTACATCGTAGATGATCAATGAAACCTCTGAGTGTTCTGGTAGATCGTACTCAATGTTGGTGCTAGGATTGAAAGGATTTGGATAATTTTGTCTCAATTCGAATATTCTAGGTATCTGTTCCACGGTAAAATTTTCTATTCCTACAACAGGTAAAAGTACAAAATCCAAGATACTAGTACTATCCGGCCAAACTTGCATAATCGTATCCTGTGAGATAAAATCTGTATGATGGATGGTGACAGTTCGCAGTTGTGATGGGCTCCAGAATTGATAGAATCCCAAAGAGTCTGTGAATCTATCCAAGGTATCGGGTTCACCATTAATGTGGACTCCGTACCCATAAATTATTCTCACACCTTCTTGTAGGTTACCATCTGCATCATGTACATTTCCAGAGACTGTTCCATATCCACCCTCATAGTCATTTTCAACACCAATTGACGGTGTGTTATCTATGTACCAATACAATCTTGAATCTGTCACTTCTGGTCCATTTTCCTGGCAAAGACTAATACTTTGACCAGGGAATGGAGATGAAATGTTAGCATACTCCCGATCACCAAAACTGACTGCATCTATCCATTGATTTAAGCTATCGTATAGCGTTAATACATCATTATAGACATTGAAGGTGAATAGAGTCTGGAGGCTATCTGATCTAACCAGCGGATAACTTGCATGATTTATATTTAATCCAAAATTAAAATATGCGGTATCAGTAGACGACGTAATATACCATCCATCCATATTTTCGCTATAACCCCAAGAATCTTGAAGTTCTATTATCCAATCAGTTGAATCTGTATACGAAAACTGAATTTCTGAAAATATCTTAAGCTCTATCGGATTTGCATATAGCGAAAACCCAAGAAACAGTAACACTATCCAAGGTAGCACCTTATTTAATCGTTTTTTCATTAATCTCCCCCATCATTCATGTCTTTGTAATAGCATAATGCATATAACGCTTTAGGCTTAAGCTGCTTCTCGAGAAAGCATCGCTTTGTAAGTTCAATGTATCCATCCACATCATTTTCGTCAATCTCTCCTCTGCGTGTGAGTCAGCTTGAAGCTTTTGTTATACACGGCATCTCTCACCCGTGCTGTCGTTTTGGGTGGTAACAGATTGAATAACTTGTATCCTGTCAAAGCAACTCAGAACAAATA
>JABMQQ010000108.1 GCA_013202495.1 Fidelibacterota bacterium
AGGATATATACCGGGCTACAATACCAACAACGTGAGAACGATTGCAAAAATCATATTATCCCTAATTACCATCTGGCCATCTGTTTATGGTCAGACAGAAGAGGTACAATCTGGTAGTGCCACCTTCACCATGCGGGCAAAATTTTACCAGCCAGCAAGCACACCTATCTTCGATACTCCAAACCAGGGACTCTTCTTTAGCGATACCTCGCTGTTCCTGGCTTCATCCATGGGTCAGCTGAAATTGAGCTCCATCAAATCCACCCTGGAAATGGATAGTACGGCAACCTATTTCACCATGTCTCAGATGATGGATGGTAAACCCATTGGTATCCCTACTGTGGTTTCCATTGATGAATTTGTCAGCCTCAATCTGGCCAAAAAGAAAACCGGTCTGTTTAAAAAAATAGCAACGGGTCGTCTCCAGGCAGAGGAAGCTGCTGAAGGTGGTCAGGCCTTTGAATTAATTGGAGCTGATATCGCTGGTCAACGTGTTTCCCTGCGAGTACGTGGAAATGTTAATATCACAGGAAAACTCCGCAGCGAAGACAGATCCAAGACCACCAATACCAACAGCCAGCAACAATCAAACACCTTCCAGATCGAACAGAAGCAGGCCTTCAAAATCGAAGGTAAAATTGGGGATCGCATCAGCATCCAGGTCGATCAGGATAGTGAACGAGATTTTGATTTCGAAAACAATATGGAAATCTTCTACAACGGGAATGAGGATGAAATTATCCAGAGAGTGGAAGCTGGTAATATTTCCCTGAGTCTTCCTGGCACCAAGCTGGCCATGTTCTCTGGTCAAAATAATGGTCTTTTCGGGTTAAAAGCCCTGGCAAAAGTAGGACCCATTGATATCACAGCCATTGCGTCGCTGGAGCGTGGTCGCAAAGAAAAATTATCCCTGAATGGCAATTCTGAATCTTCTGAAGTTACTGTGGACGACTACAACCGTCGCCGCAACACCTATTTTTATGTGAATCACTTCTATCGTCGCAAATCATATCCTTTAAATGAGCAGGGACAGTACCGTCTTACAGGCCGATCCGTGCAAACCATTCGAGTCTACAAGTACACCAACTTCAATCAGGGTGATCAAATCACCAATTTTGCACAGATCTATGATAACCCAGAAACCGATACCACCGTGGCTACAAGCAGACACGTTATTCAGCTTAAACAAGGTGCTGACCAGGATTTTGTCCTGTATGAAGATTTGGGTGTCATACGAATGAACACTCCTGTTCAGGACAATGAAGTATTAGCCATTGCTTATCGTGATACCTTTCTAAATGCTGACAATATGGATCAGACCAACTTAATTGTTCCCGAATATGATCCCCTGTTTAACCCCAAAATAACTTTCCAGGAAGGTAGTGACATTGCTCTGGGGACACCTGGAATTTCAGATACGCTTAGATTGAAATTAATTAAACCTGATGGAGCCCTGCCCGGTGATGCCTCCTGGGATCTGGAATGGAAAAATGTTTTCTATCTAAATACTTCGGGGATCAACAAAGAGGGCTTTGATCTTAAAATCAGGGAGAGTCTGGGTGGCGAGGAAGCTGAACTGACAGAAGGTGGACAATCCTTCCTGCAATTGTTTGGATTGGATCGAAAAGGGGTAGATACAGATCCAGTACCAGATGGTATTATTGATCTGGACTATGAAAATATTCTCAACCTGAGGCGAGGTGAGCTCATTATGCCCTTCCTCATCCCATTTCTTGCAGATACTGCGGTGGTGGACCAACCGATTTGGATGACCAACTCTGCCGGGCAACCCCTGAACAATGGTGGTAATCCCAATCTCTCAACACCAGCAAACCTTCAGTACTCTAGTAAGTCCTTTTACGACTTCCCCATCTCTTCGCCTTCTGAGTATAAAAAAGACAATAAATTCAAAATGCATATCAGCTATGCCAACCAGAGTTCTAGTTTCAACCTGGGATTTAATGTGATTGAGGGCTCAGAAGAAGTCACCCTTAACAATATTCAACTAGAGAGAGGCGCCTCCAAAGATTACACCATTGACTATTTTTCTGGACAGCTGATCATCTTGAATGAGTCAGCCCTGGCTCCAGGTGCTGATCTGGATATCAAATATGAGTTGAACGAATTCTTCCAACTGGATAAAAAGGTCATTCTGGGTACCAGAGCAGAACTCAAATTTGGAGAAAATAAGACTTCATTTATCGGTCTGAGTGCTATCTACTTTTCAAAAAGTAGTATTGATGAAAAGGTTCGGGTTGGCAAAGAGCCCATGGAAAACTTTATCTGGGATTTGAACACTAAAATTTCTCAGGACCTCCCCTGGTTAACCCGCGGTCTGGATTGGCTACCTCTTATTAAGACCGATGCAAAATCCAATGTCACAGTTAGTGGTGAAATCGCTCAAGTTATTCCAAATCCAAACACATCGGTTAATGATGATTTGGGTGATGTGGGATTGGCCTATCTTGATGATTTTGAGGGCAGCCGTCGCGAAGCTCAGCTCAGTATTATTCGTGGTGCCTGGGGTCTATCATCTGTTCCTGTTGATGGTACAGGCCGAGGAAATTATGAACGAGCCTATACCTACTGGTATAATCCTTACAATCGCATCCTGACCAAGCAAATCTGGCCCAACAAGGAAACCAGTGCCCAGGCTCAGAATGATGTTACTGATATTCTGGTTCTTAATGTCATTCCAGACTCCTCTTTTTCTGTCCAGGCAGGTGGAGCTCCTGGAAGTGCCTGGGGTGGAATCCAACGCTCCCTCTCCTCGGGCTATTATGACCAGTCTACCTCAAAATTTCTGGAGCTGTGGGTCAAGGGAGATCAGGGCAGGCTACACGTTGATCTGGGATATATCAGTGAAGACCAGCAGGAACAAGGACAAACCTGGAATGTGGAAATTCTTGATCAGACGGTTAAAAAAGGGTATGGTCAATTAGATACTGAGGATATTTCTTCTCAAGTATTTCCCGCAGGAGATGGATTCGTTGAGGATGCCGAAGATGTTGGTTTAGATGGTATTGATGGTCGTGATACTATTCCACTGGTGGACATAGCAAAATATGGTTATCACCACCCCACCTGGGATCAATATGAGTTTGATCCAAATCCGGAGAGCGGTTCAATTAACTATCGTCATATCAATGGTACCGAAGGCAACCTACAGATTGAAGGCGGTAATTACCCGAATACTGAGGATTTAAATAACGATGGTGCTCTGGACACGCGGAATGCCTATTTCACCATGGATGTAGATCTTACTACAGAAGAATACATCGCAGGACGCACCAAATTCAGCGATGGCTCTGAAACAGGTTGGAAACTCATACGAATACCTCTGGTTGATTTTGTTAAATCAGGCGGTCTCAATGCCGATCTGGCTCTCTGGTCCCAAATCAAATTCTCAAGACTCTGGATGGATGAAGTTCCAGCAGGCGGCGCTGCCTTGCAGATTGCAACCGTTGATATCGTTGGAAATGATTGGCAGGAGCGTGGTGTTTTCTCACAATACGATAAAATTGAAACCAGTATCACCGATTCCCTCCACGGGACCCTGAATGTCATTGTAATCAATACTGAAGACAATCCCAGCCGGTACAATTCTGAAGATGTTCCAGGGAGTTATTCTTCACCTCCTGCTGGCGTTGAAGGTATCCTGGATCCCATTACTCAGTTGCGCTCCAAAGAGCAATCACTGGTCATACGGGCAGATGATCTTGAACCAGGCTATACTGTGGTAGCTGATAAATTATTTCAGGGTTCAAAGGCCAAGGATTTTATCCACTATAGGACCTTAAAAATGTTTATCCATGGCTGGGGTGATCCCCGGCACGGGAGTTACGAATCCACTTTTACCGACTATGAGTTGGAAAATGGATCTGATCTGGAATTCTTTTTTCGATTTGGTGAAACTGACGATGATTTTTATGAGATTCGTCGTCCTATCTATCCCGGGTGGGATGAGCGTAATCATCTTGATGTAAACATGTCCGACCTGGCAAATTTTAAGCTATCTCTGGATGACTCGCTTTTCATCATCAAGAGCATCGAATGGTTGGAGGGCCAGGATGAAGGAGACAAAGACACAGATAGCACCGTTTATGATACTCTATACTGGTCAGAACTTTCACCTGATGATAAATACGCAACCAGAGAACTTGCGGATGGCAGCTCCATCGCAGTCAAAGGTAAACCATCATTGTCCCGCGTGAGACTTTTGAAAACAGGTTTTAGAAATCTTTCTGACCAACCTATGAGCGGTGAGATTTGGCTGGATGAGTTACGTCTTAGTGATGTGGAAAAAAATACGGCAACAGCTTATCGAGCAAATATGAGTATGCAATTTGCGGATGTTGCCAAATTAAACATGGATATTCAGCGCGATGATGCTGATTTCCACAATGTTCAACAGCAATTTGGAACCGGAGATAATTCTATTGCTGCCAATGTAAGTGGAAGTGTATCCCTACATAAATTTTTACCCGGTTCATGGGGTTTGAATATTCCTATCTCGGCTTCCTACAGACAGAGTGAGAAACAGCCAAAATATATTACTGGTAGCGATATCCGAATTGTTGATCTCGATCCATCGCTTCAAGATACACTGGAGACCATGACCAACAGGAGTGAATCCTACAGTTGGAATGTTTCCCTGTCTAAAAAGGTCAAATCAGAGCACTGGTTACCCAAATACACCATTGATAATATGAATTTCAAGGTTGGTGCCACCAATAGCACGGCATCCAATGCCCAGAAAAGTGAACAGAACTCAGAAAAGATAGATGGAAGCTTCTCCTATAAGGTCAATCTTGGGAAAGATTTTAAAGTAGCACCCTTTGCCTTTATGGATTTCATCCCCCTTATTGGAGAAAGCCTGGCTGAAACAGAGATTGGGTATCTGCCTTCCAATATTGGTGTAGATGGTTCCATGGTGGAGAATAAGTCCTCAAGTGTCTTCCGAAATCTCAATGCGACACCGCTTAAACCAACGCATCAGCTGACCATGAGCCGACGCATGAATGCTGATTGGAATTTATTGAGTACAGTCAGCGCGAAATTCAATGCCTCTCTATCTAACAATCTGGATAGCTTGAAGAACCGCAAAGAGGATATTATCAGAGAATTGGATTTTGGTCACCTGGGAAGCTACAAAGAATCCTATAGCCTGAATTGGAACCCCCAGAGTCTGAAGCTCCTCTCACCAACGTTTTCCTATTCATCCAACTTCTCGGCTACTGATAAAATTAATGTGGATCAACCTGGTCTTGACTTGAACGTGATTTCTAATAC
>JABMQQ010000008.1 GCA_013202495.1 Fidelibacterota bacterium
TCACGGTGGGCACCGCCCTTAAAGATCAGACTTCCTTGATCCCTGGGGGGAGGGAAAGGCCTGCCTTAGCAGCAAGGAGTTGGGTTCCCGTTGATTAGTTCTCGTTCAAAAAATGCCGAACACTATTGCAGTCAAATTTTAAAAAAGCACCTAAATATTCCCCCGATGCGCCAAATTTAGCTCCAGAGCTGGTCAAGTCCTAGAGCTATCGAATTTGATCGGAATAAAGGTAATCTAAGCCCTTCAACGAGGCTGAAAAGCCATGAGAATTGAGTGAATTGCTAGACCTTGGTCAGAACTTCCTCTCCCTCAGATTTTGCTATAATAACAGCGCCCATTGTGTCACTGGTTACATTGACTACTGTGCGAAACATATCGAGGGGACGATCAACGGCCAGCATGGTTCCAACAATGATGGCGGCCTGGGGATGATCCCCCAGCCCCACAGCATCCAAAACAATAAATATCATTACCAAACCTGCAGATGGAATAGCCGCGGCTCCTACTGATGCGAGGAAAGCTGTGATAACAATGAGTAACTGTTGGGCCACTGTCAGGTCGAACCCAAGTGCCTGTGAAATAAAAAGAACACCTGCACATTCATAGAGAGCGGTTCCATCCATATTGATGGTGGCGCCCAGTGGAAGCACAAAGCTAGTCACCTTGTTGGAGACACCCGCCTTATTCTCGATACAGTCCATGGTTACAGGAAGCGTGGCGCCGGAAGAGCTGGTGGAAAAGGCCGTAGCCATAGCAGAAGCTATTGCTTTGTAGTGCTTAAGCGGATTGATCTTTGTGAAAAGATAGAAAACAATGGGTAGCACAATAAAAATGTGGATGGTTAAACCAGACGCAATAGTCACCATGTACCAGCCCACAGCCTTGAATAGGGTAAAACCTGTACTGGCAACAGCCTTAGCAATCAGCCCAAATACTCCGATGGGCAGAAAGAGGATCACACCCTGCGTCATTTTCATCATAACCTTGAAAAGGGTATCAAAGAGTTCATGCATTATCTTGTATTGCTTCTCCGGCAATACTGTGATGGCCATTCCCAGGACGATTGAGAAAAAGATAACAGAGAGAACATCACCTTTTGCTGCAGCTGCTACGGGATTCGTCGGAATCATGCGAATTAGTATGTTACCCAGGCTTCCTGGTTGGCTCAAACTGGATGGATCAAACTCGTCGCCACCTGCATTAATATCCACTCCAACACCTGGTTGGATTAGATTGGTTAGTGTTAAACCAATTAAGATGGCCAACATGGAGGTGAGAAAGTAGTAGCCGAAAGTTTTCGCTCCCAAACGGCCCAGACTTTTATTTTCACCAATGCCTGCAACACCAGATGTGATGGAAAAGAAAATGAGAGGCACGATGACCATTTTCAGCAAACGCATGAACATATCACCCAATGGAGCAACGTTCATTGCTTTCTCACCAAGTAATAAGGCATAGATAATCCCGGCACCCATTCCAATAAACACTTTCCAGTATAATTCTAACTTCCAGAACTTCATGAATGCTTGACGTAGCAGTGACATAGAAACGACCTCGAGATTTAATTGCTATTGTAGTGAACGTGGCACAATATAGAATTGCATCGCTTGAAAGCACCCCGCAATTTGAATCAGAAAGGGATTGACTCATTGCAGGTTTTGATTTAGTTCATTCTGGGGAAAGAAAAGGATAAGTTGTGTTTTTTATTATCGTCGTTTTTGTCATGACCCTTCTGTATGGGTATGTGGGTGCCAGAGTGGTTGCTCCCTTTGATATTTCAGGAGTGGGTCTGTTTGTATATTGGGCAATTATTGTCCTCCTGGCCATAGCCCCTATCGCAGGGATGATCTTGCGATCCAAAGGGCTGGAAAATCTACTCATCGATACTTTTTTGTGGCTTGGATTTATTGGTATGGGCTTGTTCTCACTGGCCTTCATAGCCTTTATTATCCGAGATCTGGGGTGGGTGACAGGCACCCTTTCCTTCAAAATTTTGAAAACAATTACCAATAGTAGTCCCAGCAGCATTGAATTGGATCCCGGACGGAGACAATTTCTGCTCATGTCTATGAATCTGGGCATTGTAGGAGTTACATCTGTATTAGGTGGGATTGGATTGTTTCAAGCTCGACGAAAGGCTACCATTATCGCCCACAATATTGAGATCCCAAATCTACCTGCTGAATTTCAGGGGCTGAAGATTGTTCAGATTTCAGATTTGCATGTTGGTCCTACTATCAAAGCAGACTACGCCAGAACTGTTGTTGAACAGGTCAATGCCCTCCAACCAGATCTCATATTTTTCACAGGCGATATGGTGGATGGATCCGTTGATCGATTATCAGAAGATGTTGAGCCACTGCGAGATTTAAAATCTAAATATGGTACTTATTTCGTCACTGGGAATCATGAATATTATTCAGGTGCCGAGCAATGGGTGGACAAAGTGGCTGAGCTGGGGATGATTCATCTTGAAAACGAACATCGCATTTTGACTAGGGGTGAGGCTTCACTGGCCATTGCCGGTGTCACGGATCTTATGGCTCATCATACTATCAAATCTCATAAAAGTGATCCTCAGAAGGCCATGAACGGTGTTCCTGATGATATACCAAGCATTATGCTTGCCCATCAGCCAGGAACCGCCGACATGACTCAGGGTCTATCCATCGATCTTATGGTATGCGGACATACTCATGGCGGTCAGTTTATGCCTTTCCATCTGGCAGTAGCAAAGGCGCATAAATACCATGCCGGTCTTTATCGACAGGGTAAAATGCAAGTCTATGTAAATCGGGGCACAGGATACTGGGGGCCTCCGCTAAGATTGGGTATCCCCTCTGAGATCACCCTCATTCATTTAAGTTCTGCAAAAGATCAGGACACTGCTACTTAAGCTCAATCATAAAATTATTGGGCTTTGGGTTTTTTGCAACAATTTCAGTATATAAGTATAGAAAGACCTAAGCTCACTTAAATGGCAATAAATGTGCAGTGATGGCTATTGATGGATATATATTCTTCCATGGGTATCAGATTCAAAAAAGAGCTACATATTTTCTTATCGGTCTGGTTGGTGGCATACAGCATTCTGGCTAGTGGCCATCTCGGACATCTCCATATTTATAGTCGGGCTGATGCAGGGTTTTGTACAACTGAATGTCACAGTCCTAATCATCATGATGTTAAGCCAGACTGTAATGGATTTCCTAAAAACATAACGATGGGTGTGGATACCCAACCTCTTCTCATCCAACCAGAATACCTTAAGAAACACACTCTCGAAATATGTAAAGAACGCAATACCCAAGAGCAGATTCATAGCCCAGAACATTCCCGGGCTCCACCCATCTCATAAGCCTTTCCGACAACTAGTTTTTCATAGTTACTTTTTTTAAAAAGGAGTTAGAAGTGCGTATTATATATATGCTCGCTTTATTTATAAGTTTTAGTGTTTTGAATGCTCAAACGACTGTAAATCCAGACATTAGTGTAATCGGGCAGTTGGAGGGGAACTATGCAGGTGATGCCTTAGACCTGAATGGTGCCAGTGTTGAATTGGTTTTCCAAGGCTATGTCAATCCTTTTGCCCGGGTTGATGTCTTTCTACATAAACATATGGATGGCTTACCCATCGAGGTCGAAGAAGCTGTCCTTTCTATCGAAAGAGGGCTGCCCTTCGGACTGGCTCTGCGGGCGGGGAAGCTGCGTCCTGATTTTGGTAAAATTAATGTGCAGCACCTGCACACATTACCCCAGATAGCTCTCCCGGTTCCAGTCGGACAACTCCTGGGTGAGGAGAAGTGGGGAGCCTCCGGACTGGAATCCAGCTGGTTGCTGCCATTCCCATGGTACAATAATTTATCCGTTGCTTATCTCCAAAATGGAATTTCTGAACATCATCATCATACAGCTAACAGTGAGGAGAGTGAAGAGGAGTCTCCTGGAGCAGCTATATCTGCTCGCTATTCCACGTTTTTTGATCTTAGCAGCATCACTCACATTGAGACGGGGCTGAGTACCTATAGGCTCTTGGACGGTCCAGATGTGAATATTTTTATTCTTGATGTTAAGTATAAATGGCGTCCTGATAAATATCGATCCCTATTCTGGCAGACTGAACTTTTTCATCGGAACGGCTATTCCCATTTAGATGAAGGCCTTCTTGAGGAACACCCTCAAATAAATGCGGGCTACATGCTGGTAAACTATCAATTTAAAAAAGTCTGGAATACAGGGGCCATAGCAGACTACTCCAGTAATCTGGATGGTGCAGTATACCAGTCCGTTGGTCTCTTCGTAGGATTTAGCCCCGCCGAAGAAACAACGGTTTTCCGGCTCCTGATCAAGCAAGAACAGCATGGAGAAGAAGACTCCCAATTGCAAATTCAGACTCAACTACTCTGGTCGCTGGGACCCCATAAAGCCCATCAATTCTGAGAGGTAAGAATATGATATCAAGAATATTATTAATCATGTTGCTTGCAGTTAGTACGCAAGCAAAAGTTAACATTGTTGCCTCGCTTACTGATCTGGCGGATATCGCACGTCAGGTTGGCGGCAAGCATGTATCTGTTGTTAGTATTGCTAGGGGCAGTCAAGATCCCCATTATGTGGAAGTACTGCCTTCTTCCATGATGAAAGTCAAACGAGCGGATATGTATTTGATGGTCGGTATGGAGCTGGATCAATGGGCAGAACAAATCATTGATGGCTCCAGGAATCGCCAGTTACGGATTGTCGATTGTTCCAGCGATATAGAGCGGGTAAATGTTCCAACCCGCAAAGTGGATGCCAGTATGGGGGATATTCATCCCAATGGTAATCCCCATTATTGGTTGGACCCGGAAAATGGGAAGGTCATCGCTCGAACCATAGCCAGTAATCTAAAAGTAGTCGATCCTCGGCATACTGAGGAGTACGATAATAACCTCAAGGTGTTTATAGATTCTATTGATGAACTGGAAGCACATTGGGCAATGACTTATTCGAGCTTGAATGGCAAATCGGTCATATATTATCATGACACCTGGCCCTATTTTAACCGATATTTTGGGCTGACAGCGACTGCTTTCATAGAGCCAAAGCCCGGTATCATGCCCACCCCGACTCACCTCGACCATTTAATTCACATCATTAACGATCAGCATATAAAAGTGATCGCTATGGAACCCTATTTCAGCCAGCAAGCACCTGCTTTTCTAAGTGGAAAAACGGGTGCAACAATTGTCCACATGGCACAATCAGTTGGTGCAGAGGAAAATACTGAGACCTATCAGAAAATGCTGACCTATAACCTTGAGGTTTTGATGAAAGCGTTGAATTCTCAATGAGTGCCTATATTGATCTCATGTTCTGGCCCCTGATGGCCGCCCTTGTGCTGACTGGAATCCACGTTTATCTGGGTTTGCATGTGGTGACGAGGGGAGTGATCTTTGTTGACCTAGCTCTGGCACAGATTGCAGCTCTGGGTATGGCCATTGGTGTTCTTCTTGGATGGGAAGTAGGGTCAGTACCCATCTATTTCCTTGCCCTGGGATTTACGTTTCTGGGGGCAGCTTTGTTTGCCTATACCAGATCCTTGACCAAAACAGTGAGCCAGGAAGCGATTATTGGTATTGCGTATGCTGTCTCAGCAGCAGTCATGATTATTCTCTTCTCCAAATCAGCTGAGGGTGCAGAGCATTTAAATCATCTGTTAGTAGGATCTATTCTTTTTGTGACCCCTGCAATGGTTTTAAAGACTTTGCTCCTTTATGCTGCCATTGGTCTATTCCACTGGATCTATAGAGAAAAATTCATGCTCACCTCTAAAATTACTGGAAATCATGAAAATCTTGAATTGAATCTCAAAGTTTGGGATTTCCTGTTCTATATGACCTTTGGTTTTGTGGTTACTTCCTCTGTACAGATCGCAGGAGTGTTTTTGGTGTTCTCCTTTCTGATAATTCCGGCTACCGCTGCACTTCTTTTGGTAAGAGGTGTTCGCAACCGACTATTCTTTGGTTGGGGCTTCGGAGTATTGGGGAGTTTATTAGGAATGATAGTCTCCGTAGTGCTTGATATTCCTACAGGAGCATCAATTGTCGCCACGTTTGGTACCCTATTGGTAATCGCAGCTATTTTCAGGGGCTTAAAGTCAGCATCATGATTTATAAGCATTGAGGCACCAGAGGATGAGTTTACAATGGTGGCACGGGGATACCCTGCACATGATGATATTGGTCCCAAATATTGAGTTAAAAGAACAGCTCATAAGCTGAGCGAAGAGGATTAACCGCTAGAAAGCAGGCGATATTTGAGGAAAAATAAAAAGCACCCCAGACATCGGGGTGCTTTTTTACTTCTAGGGAGGAAGAAGATTTATTTTCGAAAGGGTCTACGTCCCTGGTCATGATCTCCTGAGGGTCCACCTTTTCGGTGGCCTCTGTGACCAGCTTTAGCTCTCATCTTTTTCTGAAAGATCTTGAACTGGTCCTTGGTCAGCACTTTGCGAACTTCAAGGTGGTGATCAGCCCGAGCCTTATCTATTGCGATGCGATGCTTGCCAACTTTTTCGATCTGAGCATGAATTTTCTTTTTATTTGGCTCGTCAGCCCGTTTGAACTTTTTTAGTTCAAGTTGGGCGGTTTTTAAATCTGCCTTCAGTCCAATAAGGATCTTTTCATGGGCATAACGAAGATTCTGCATCTGGTCTTCCTGCTCATTAGTCAGTTGCAATTCCTGAAGTCTACCTTCTTTCCCCTGACCAGCACCATCCTTTGCAGGTCCCCTCTGAGCAAATGTAGGCAGTGCGAATGCCAGTAGCAGTAAGGGGAGGATGAAACGTCTTGTGATTTTGTACATAATTTGGTTCCTTTCAATTTTCTGTGCATTTAGACAACACCATATTGAGAAGGTTAAGTTCGTTAGATTTGTCTAAGGGAGTTCGCATACGCAGGTTAATTTCAAATGTTCATTCACCTTATTTAGAAAGGAGTGAACCATGTTGTTAGCCAATGGAAATATTTACCTCGATTACAATGCAACTACACCCATAGATCCAATGGTTTTTGAAGCGATGGAGCCTTTTTATCATTCGCATTTTGGGAACGCTTCATCCAATCACAGTCTTGGAAAATACAATCGACAGGCCATTGATTTTGCTCGAGAGCAAGTAGGCGGTCTGCTCGAATGCCAACCAGAAGAGATCATATTCACATCTGGAGGCTCGGAATCCAACAATATGGCACTAAAGGGAATTGCTTCTAGACGAGTTGGTCAGGGTCAGCATATCATTGTGTCTCAAGTTGAGCATCCTGCCATCCTCAATGTGGTTCAATATTTACGGCGTGGGGGTTTCAGAATCACCTATCTTCCAGTTGATGGCCAGGGCGTTGTCAGTGCTGATGATCTGGAAGAGATCATCACTTCAAAAACCATCCTGGTATCTGTGATGCACGCCAACAATGAGATTGGTAGTATTCAACCTATCGATGAGTTAGCTGAGATCGCCCATGCTGCCGGTGCAGTATTTCACACGGATGCAGCCCAGTCTGTTGGTAAGATTCCTGTCGATGTGAGCGATTTAGGTTGTGACCTCTTGAGCGTGGCTGGTCATAAACTGTATGCGCCCAAAGGAGTTGGAGCCATCTTCATCAAGGGAGGTGTAGATCTAGAGCCCCTCATACATGGTGCTAATCATGAGAATGGAATGCGGGCTGGAACTGAAAATGTTGCTCAGATCGTAGGGCTGGGGATGGCAGCAGAAATTGCCTCTCAGAAATTAGAGTCAGAGATGCTCAGACAACAGAAATTACGTGATCGATTACAAGCCAGTTTAAAGCAGGCATTTCCTGAAATCCGGGTCAATGCAGGTAATACACAGAGACTTCCCAATACGCTGAGTGTTAGTTTTGCTCAGTTGAATGCTCTGGATATCCTCACAAATCTGGATGAGGTCATGGTTTCAGCAGGTGCTGCCTGTCATAGTGCAGATGGGAAAGGTTCAGGTGTTCTTGAAGCGATGCACATCCCCTTAAACTATCAACTTGGAACCATCAGGATATCTCTTGGCCGATTTTGTGATGAAGCACTGGTGCAGCAGGCTTCAGCGATTCTGATAAAAAGAATTACTCAACTACTTCAATAATCGAACTGAATCTTAACCATTCTGAGAAATGCATGTCAAAGGTGTGACATATGTTTTTTTACTTAGAAGGAATTGATAATGAACAGAAATTGGAATATCGCTGTAGTAACTACCATGGTCCTCATATTGAATGCCTGCAGTAGTACCACATACATCAGCCAGACCGCTACTGAAGAATTTAGAACAGATGGACAAAGATCAGAATGGACAGGCAGATTTCAGATCCCAGATGGTGAGAAGTTTGCACTTGGGTTGAGTCATACTAGAAATTATCTGTATGTTGCCATCAGCAGTATTGACCGGGATTTCAAGCGTCAACTGGCCGTGGGGGGGCTCACTTTATGGCTTGATGTAAAAGGGGGCAAACGCCAGGATCTTGGAATAAAATTTGAGGGTTTGATGCCTCAAGAGAAACGCTCTGGTTCGTCTCGTGGACGACAGCAGGATAACAAGCAGGATCGAGAGAGAAGATTTGAACTCCCTGGAATCTTTGACGGCGATTTGACTTTAATTGTTACTGATACCAAAGCAGGAAAAAGTCTGGGACCAGCAGATCTCCTGGCATCGGCCAACTCAATTGATGAAACCCTATTTATTGAATACCAGATTCCTCTGGCTATGCTTGGTGAAGAATTCGACATGGAAAAATTGGGACTCGGTCTGGAATCCACTATTGAAAGACCTGCTATGGCTGGCGGTCATTCTGGCGGTATGAGTGGTGGTCAAAGAGGTGGTAGATCTGGCGGCATGGGTGGTGGCAAGAGTGGTGGCGGTCAAAGAGGTGGAGCCAGACCGGGCGGATCCCCTGGATCAGGAATCGACGAAAATAATATTGAGGTGTGGACGAAAGTTAAGTTTCCTCAATAAGATATACAGACAGTTCAGCTTTAAAACTCCGTCCAAATGGCGGAGTTTTTTTTGAAACAATTATTTGCATGTTGAAAGCCCACGTTTATCCTTGTGGTAACAAAAATTATCACAAAATTTGGGGATGTAATGAAACGTCAATTACGCGATGAAATGAAAAAATCTCAATATGCAGGCACCTTAGCCAGTGAACATGGTTTAGAAAATCACGGTCTAAAACATTTGAACGATGTCTTTTGGAATTTATCCACTTCTGAACTTTATGAAGAGATCCTTGATCGAGAGGAAGGCAAGATTGCACACAATGGTCCACTTCTCGTCTATACAGGGGAACATACCGCTCGGGCAGCAAATGATAAGTTTGTAGTCCGTGAATCTTCAACCAAGAACGATATCTGGTGGGGTAAGCACAATAAGCCCTATACTAAAAAGAAATTCGCCAACCTGTCAAATCGTCTCAAAGGCTATCTCCAGGGCAAAGATGTATTTGTACAGGACTGTTATGTGGGAGCCGATGAGAACTTTGGTATGCCCATCCGTGTGATTACCCAGTATGCCTGGCATAGTTTATTTGCCAGAAATATGTTTGTAGTTGAACGTGATGACGAAAAACTCAAGGAGCATGTTCCCGAATTCACATTGATTTCAGCTCCAGATTTCAAAGCAGATCCGGAATATGATGATTTACACAGTGAAACATTCATTATTCTCAATTTTGAAGAGAGATTGGCAATCATTGGTGGTTCAAAATACGGTGGTGAAATCAAAAAATCATTTTTCACAATCATGAATTACCTCCTACCAAAACTAGATGTCCTGACCATGCATTGCTCAGCCAACGTGGGTCAAAAAGGAGATGTGGCTATTTTCTTCGGATTATCCGGGACAGGCAAAACCACTCTTTCTGCTGATGTGAATCGTGGACTAATCGGTGATGATGAACATGGTTGGAGTGATGATGGTGTCTTCAATTTTGAGGGAGGCTGCTACGCAAAGGTTATCAACCTCAACCCGGAAGCTGAACCACAAATCTATGCTGTGACGCAGATGTTCGGTACCATTCTGGAAAATGTGGTCTTTGGTGGTCGCTTTAGACATCTCGATCTGGACGACGATATGTATACTGAAAACACCCGCGCGTCATATCCTTTGGAATTTATCAGCAATGCAGTTCCAGGTGCTCGTGGTAGCAATCCCAAAAATATTTTCATGCTCACCTGTGATGTTTCTGGGGTGTTACCTCCCATTTCCCGATTAAGTGCTGATCAGGCCATGTACCATTTTATTTCTGGTTATACATCCAAGGTGGGTGGTACAGAGATTGGTCTGGGAGCCGATCCAATCAGTACATTTAGTGCCTGTTTTGGTGCACCATTCATGGTGCATCATCCCTATGTATATGCTCGATTATTGAAAGAGCGCATGCTGAAGCATAATGTAAATTGCTGGCTGATCAACACCGGGTGGACAGGTGGACCATTTGGAGTGGGGAATCGCATCAGTATCAAACATACCCGAGCTCTGCTCAATGCAGCCTTGGATGGGGGCTTGGATGATGTCGCATTTAGACAGGATCCAGTATTCGGCTTCGAAATTCCAGAGAGTTGTCCTGAAGTACCCTCAGATATCCTCGATCCAATCTCAACCTGGGCTGATAAAGAGGACTACAAGAGACGCCATCAGAATCTGGCTGTAAAATTTGTAGAAAACTTTAAGCAGTTTGAGGATGGTGTCACTGCTGAAGTAATTGCCGCAGGTCCCAAAATATAACAGTATTTCTTTAAATAAACCGAGCGTCCCATTGACGTCAAGCCCTTGACGTGAAAGGAAAAGCGGGAGTCGAAACGGGGAATGATTCCTTTACAAAGGTGTTATTCCCCGTAATGATTTCAGTTTGGATCCCCTTGATTTCAAGTTTATCCGTGTGGAAGTGAAAATTTATCCGTTTGTCTGTCTCTGAGGATATGTAGGGATATATCTTCTGGAATGAAGGGATCGTCCTTCCCAGGATATCATAAACGTTTACCACATCGCCTTCCCTATCAAAAAATACCAGACATTCAAGATCTGGAATCTCATACATCTTGTTGCGCATGGTATAAAGTGCATGAAACATGAGCAATTTTGAGCTGAACACACTGAATTTGTCGGAGATCGGTGTTCTATTTTGAGCATAGCTGTAATTTTTATCCAGATTCTCTTGATTTGAGGGATCAAGCTGAATCATACCCTGTCTGTTTGGAGTTGGCTCTGCATGACAATATTCCAGAGTCTCATGGAGGGGAGAAAATCCGCAACGCTCATAGTAGGGAATGGCTTCCTCATCAGCAAAAAGGAAAACTCCCTGATGCTGACCCCTAGCCCATTGCAGACCCAGATCAGTTAATTCTCGGCTTAAGCCTTGTCTACGCCAGTCCTTGTGAGTTCCAACACCGGATATCTGTACGAGTTTTGTTTCCCTGCCTGCTATTACTGCATCGAGTAGATAGATGCAGATACTGGAAATGAGTTGCCCATCTTTAAAATAGGAAAATGGGGTGTAGGCATGATCCCAATATCCTCGGGTTTCCCATTCAGTAAAATCAAGATCATGAATATCCAGGATAAATGCTTTAAAGGCCTCCCTGGTCTTTGGATTATCCCAGTACTCTGTTTTTAATCGAAGACCCATGGTTTTTTGCTGGGCGAAAATTACTCAGAGTCGAGAAACTTTAGAACCGAGGCCATGACCTCATCTCTACTGGTTTCTGAGATGATGCTTTCAAAGGGGAAACCGAACACCACGATGTTAGACTCTCCTGAAGCTGCAATAGCGGCGCTGGTATTATTTTCGGCATAGCGCAATATGGTAAGCGCCTCAGGAGCAGAGGGTTCAATTGCATCAGGTGATTCAACCTTGTACAACGATGGGTGGTAACGGGTATTGAACTCCAAATTGTGTGTGGTTTCCAACTGGAACAAATCTTGGGTGATGACACTGAGTTTACCTGTCTTTACCGCATGATCAGTTCGGAATTTATACTTGAGAATATCTTCAGCGAATTGCATATCCAGGGAGTCATTCCCATTGTCAAAGAGATCAAATCCAACATGGGCACCACTGAGAAACAGATTTCCACCAGACTGAGTATAGGATCTAATTTTCTCCTGGAACGCCTTGGGGAAACCACGAAAATCCCTTGGGCTGAATTCCTTTGGTCCCGGAACTT
Organism: Fidelibacterota bacterium; assembly: GCA_013202495.1. Lineage (GTDB taxonomy): Bacteria > Fidelibacterota > UBA8477 > UBA8477 > JABMPR01 > JABMPR01. Next base: position 12,208 of record JABMQQ010000008.1, read on the forward strand.
CCTTTTCCTCACCAAAAATCAGATCCAACAAGGTGTAATTGTTTATATCTAGTTGACCATCCCAGATGGCTTCATCACTGGATGAAACAAATGAATATCCTGCCTCGCGTAAAGATTTCCCATGTAAATGAGGAAAATCAAAGCTGTTCCCTGGGATGAGGGTGGTTTCCATATCTCCAAAGCTGGCACCATGTCCTGGTTCATCATCATCAAGCCATGGCGAATCTGCCAGAATATCATATTGGGAGCCGATATAGTTCATGTCATAACCATCTGAAACACCCTCATCCCATAGATCAACAAATCCCAGGTAATCGTCAGTTTCAATGGTGCTGCCTGCCGAAATGCGATCAAAGGCATTCACAATTAAAACAGGCGCTTTGTCTCCACCCATATTGCATACAGAGAGAATCTCTGAGGGAAAGCTTTCACCACCAGAATTGAGGGCAGTCACTTTATAACTATATATGAGACCTTCTTCAAGAGCGGGGATATCGAGATGGGGATCATCAACAACAATGCCATTGTCGAAACCTTCATCCTCAATCCGTGTGTACACCATATACTTTTCAGGGGAGGCGGTACTCTCTAATGGATCAAGCACGGGCTGCCATTGAAGTCTTAGCTCACCAGTTTCAGCAAATGTTGCCTGAAAATGAGAGACTGGCAGGGGTTGAATGACATATTCAAGATTCCACTGAGTGGCGATGTATCTGACCATGGCTTTATAGATAGATCTGCTTGCATCGAATTTAAAGCGAGGATCATTGGCAAATTTCATATCAAGAAAATTGTGGTGGGAGAGGAGTTCCAATAACACGGAAGGTACATTGGGTCGATAAGCCTCGCTATATCCTCGATCCCAGAGCATGCGGCGTGTCCAGGTTGGATCATATTTGGCGCGGATATCATTGACAATCTGAGTCTGGATTATATCCGCCAAATCCCGGTTGGTCATGCGTGACATGGAATCAGGAAAAACCTCACTCTCTTCTGAGTCCTCCGTGCTGTAAATAGATAAGGTGCCAACAACCGTATCGTTGCGCGTAAAGCCAGCATCGGTATGAAAGGCAAAAGATAGATCGATGGGAATTTTTAATCCAGGCGTTTGACGGTCGAGATTGGGACCGTATGGCGCTCCGCGCAAATAGTTGACCCATTCCGCCCGGCATTGATAATCATCCTTATAGTCGCTCTCATCTTCATTCAAACTGTAAACCAGGGTATCGGGCATTCCAGCATATTGGAGATAATAACGAGCTGCTTCCGTAAATCTTGGCCGGCCACTGACCTGACCTTCACGTGATACGTTCCCTATCCCTCCGCCGAAACGTATAGCATCCGCGCTGACATATTGACCAGATTCAGTACTTTTATTGGTGAGTTCAACCCGATGGATATCCTCATTTAGATCCTGATTGAAATCAAAGGTTCCAAGGTATATCCAGGTACTGCCGCCAATCTGCTGATTTACGATAAATTCAGTATGACCGCTTGTATGAAAAACGGTATAATGGGCATCCGTTACGTTGCTATCTGCGGCACTATAAGCGATATATACAGCATATTTTCCTGCTTCAGGAAGACTGGGGATCCAACGTATTTTAGCACTTCCGCTGGTGTCTGACTTGATATGACGTGATGTTCCCATAAAAAAGGGATTGTCCCCAGAGACATATGGTGGGGTGCCAATGGCAAATCCCGGTTGTTCCAACGCTTTCCACTTTTCTGATTTTGAGTCATATTCCTGATACGCTGGTTTTACCCCTGGTGTGTCATTATCAATAATGACTTCATTGGTCTGGAGATCGCGCTCTCTGGGCATAAAAACTTGAGCACCTGCATTTTCAAGCATGGGGACAAGATATTTCAGCGTGAAGGACATGGGTAGCAGGTCTTCAACAGTCTGGAAAACTCGAGCTCTTTGCCATTCCCAGCGATGCAGCTCTTGCTCATAATACCAACCGTGACTGTGCCACAGTGCAATGTTGCGATTGTAGAGACCAGCAGATGGGGTCCATTTATGGCTCAGGTTACGGACCAGTGGGAGAGACCTAGTCTCAGGTGTGGGCATTCTACTCCGGTCATAACTGCGTTTGCTGCCACGGAAGTAATTAGGAATGAGATCTTCGATGGGGTGTTCGGCAGCATAAATTTTCAGGCCATAGTCTTTAAACTTTCTGCCTAAAAATTCTTTAACGCTTGAATGAACCTCTTTGACCACTCCTTCTCGAATGGGTATGTTGGCAAAATTCTGATTAAAATGGATTTCAAGTTGCTTCATGTCAGAATCAACAATGATGGTATCAATATTTGTGTGTTTGTTCAGTCTAAGTGGTGAATCTGCCCTTGTACTTGAGGCCAGAAACCGTTCAACACCCAGGTAAGCTTTCTTTGTTGTCCGACCCATGTTGGAATAGTCATAATTGGTGCTCACCGGCTTGTTGGAAGTACAGGAAAATAAAAATGCCACAAGAACAAATGTGAGAAAATACTGATATCGATTCATACGCTGAGGCTCCAAATAATTGATTGATAACATAAGAAATCCATAAGAGTTTTCAATTAGTCAAAGTGGGAAATTGCTCGTGGGGAGCACGCAAAATTATCAATTGCTAGACAGTCTGAAGTGTATGGTTTGCCAAAAAGATTTCAATGCTGCGATGAATAAGCGAAATTTCTTGATTGATACATCTCCTGTTTGCCTTTCTTGATGAGGGATCAAGGTTTCATAGTATGCTATTTGCTGCAAATTGACCATTCCAGAAATGATCAGATTTGGTGCAAATGTATTTGCTGGGATTCTGGCAATAATTGAGCTCAGGACGGATGTTCTCATCAATCTGAAGGGTGAGTTGACATCCCAGACACCTTTCCCGTAGAATAGATGAACCACGCTTCGCGAGATGAGGCTAATTAGTTTGCGTGAGAGTGGTTGAGACCGCTGGGATCGTCTTCCAATTAGAAAATCATATTCCTCTCGACGACTCCACAAGTTATTGAAAAATTCTGGGGACATTTCATCATCTGCATCCGTTTGAAAAATCCAGGTTTTTGAATGGGAATGATTGTAGCCTTTTAACAGAGTTGGTCCATGACCCTGGTTTTCAGAAGTATAGATATTTAATGGTTCAATCTCTCTGGACAATGCATTTAAAACCTCAAGAGTTGTGTCACTTGAACCATCATTGTAGACATGAATTGTATACACAATACCAAGTCCATCCAGACATGTGTTCCATGCTTTTATTACGTCTGAGATTACTTCAGCTTCATTGTAAACTGGGATCACCAACGAGAGCGATTCAACATGGTTTTCAATCATCAGGCTAGTTCGCGAATTTGTTCATAGGTACGCAATGCAGCAGCGATGGTCTGATCCATATCATAATATTTGTAATCCCCTAAGCGACCACCTACAAAGAGATTCTCCTGCCCAGAAACTTCAACCTTGTACTTTTTTAAGATGGCCTTGTTCTTTTTTCCACCCACAGGATAATAGGGATCCTCACTATTACCCGAATGAGAATATTCTTTAATGGTTAACGTTTGATCCTTAGCATAATCCTTTTCTGGATGAAGATGTCTGGGCTCATGTATTCTTGTGTAAGGGATACTTTCTTCGGCATAGTTCATCACTGAAGTTCCCTGAAAATCTTGAACACCCATGACTTCCTCCTCAAAGGAGAGGCTGCGCCATTCCAATTGTCCATGACTATAGTCGAATAGCTTGTCAAGAGGTCCAGTATATACAATACATGCGTCCTGAGCCAGTTTATGCTTTACAGAAAAGAAATCCGTATTCAATTCAACTTGAATCTTTGGGCTGGCCAATAGTTTATCAAATATCGCTGAATAACCCTGACGTGGAATTCCCTGCCATGGGTCAAAAAAATAATTCTCATCATAATTTGTTCTAAATGGTAATCGTTGAAGCAATGTTGCCGGTAGCTGGCTGGGATCGCAGCCCCACTGTTTGGCTGTGTAACCTTTGATAAAGGCTTCGTATAGAGCGCGGCCTACCATGCTGATTGCTTTTTCCTCAAAATTGCCAGGGCTGTTGATTCCTGATTTGTGCACTTCAGCTTCAATAAACGTGGAAACCTCAAAGGGTTTCAAATTCAAATTGTAGAAACTATTGATGGTCTCCAGATTAATGGGCATCTGATACACTTTATTCTGATAGGTGGTAAGAACCTGATGGTGATATCCGTTGAATTCAGTGAATTTATTGATATAGTCCCAAACTTCCTGGTTATGGGTATGGAAGATATGAGTGCCATATCTATGGTAATGAATACCTGTCTCAGCATGGTCTACTGAATGGCAATTACCCCCTGTATGTTCTCTTTTTTCAAGCATTAGTACAGGTTCACCGAGTTCGCTAGCAATACGCTCAGCTATAACGGCACCAAAAAAACCACTACCGACCACCACATATTTATATCTCTCAAAACTCATATTTTTCCGGATTATTTACGTAGATTTGAAAGTATGACCGGTTCCCCAGCAATTGGTAGCTCTCGGTGACAAAGTCATAGAGGTGACTATTCTTGAAATGACCTTCTTTGCTGTTCCAAATAAAAACATCCGGAGGTGTTTCTTCCAAATCAGCGAGGAGTCTTGATTTCAGTGTTTCTATTTGGTTATTATTTTTGTCTTTCAAAGGCAGATTGTAGAATATACCTGAGGCAGATTTTCTTTGACTATAATAATATACTCCTGACTCAGATCCCCAGTAGTAAATAAGGTCATCGGGGGAGGTAATAGCATTGATTTCCTGACCTATTTCCCAGGCGTCAATGAACTGTCTTTCATATTTTTCTAGGGAGATCTCAATGGGATCATGCCTGAAAAATTTAATCTGGAAATTAATCATTGTCCCCAGGGTGATCGATAGTAGAACTGCAGCTAGTAGGAGACGGGACCATCGTCGCATCTTCATTTCATCTAAAACATAGTAAATAAGAAGACTTGAGTTAAGAACGCAAACCGGAATCAGAACTTGAAAATAGTGGGCGAAATTTTTACCAAGACTGCCTATTTCAAAAAGAACTCCCATGGTCATGAATACAAAGAAATAATGGGGGACTTTTACACGTTTCGAGCGAGATCCGATAAATAACCAGGCATATCCCTGCAACACCAGGATCCAAATTCCGGTGAGGGATTGGGGAAATAGATAATTTGGGTGTGTTAAAAAAGCCCAGATATTTCGAATAGAATTTCCTGCATACTGGCTATTGTACACGATAAGTACATCCCAGAAATCGTCAAATCTGCCCAGTAAAAAAGCATATCCAAACATTGAGCCCCAAAGCAGGGGGACGGGGTATAAAAGCATTAGACCTGTGGGCAGCAAAGATCTGTAATTGAGCTCTTTCTCAACAGTATGTTTCCTAATCAGAACGTAAAGGAGCATGGGGGCTATCACAAAAATAGCGACTGGTTTGAACATGGTTGCAATTCCCATTGCCCAACCTGCAATGTGAAGATGTCTGGTGTTGGGAATGGGGGTTTGCACCAGAGCCCATATTGCGATCAGTGTAAAATAATTTATGAAAATTTCTGTATTAGGTTGATTCGCCTGTAAATGGATAGAGTTTGAAGATAATGTATAATAAATCACACCAACGAGAGCTGCTTGCCAGCCAGATATTTTGTCCAGTATGAGATAAATCTGGAGTATTGATAAAATAGAAACCAAAATCCAAATAAAGGAAATGGATTGCTGCCCATACCCCCAAATGATTTCAGCCAGGGCAAAAGCAATGTGGATGCCCGGGGGTTTGTGATCCCATAGCTCTGAGTAAAGATGTTCGCCTGAGAGCAAGGCATGCCCAATATATCCATATGTTGTCAAATCTCTTTCAAGAGGTTCCTCAAGTGAATGGAGTGCAGCAGCAAAAATAAATGCAATGGCGAAGATGAAAACGACTGCTGTTGTTATGTTTTTGAACCTGACCACCTACTGTACTCCTCAAGTAATCAATAAAGTTGAAAGGAGATATCCCTGCCCAATTTTTAATTATATAGTGCAAGCTGAACAACTTGCGAAGATAAGAGCTTCCTTGCCATGTTCCAATCTGGGAGATAGCATTATTTTTAGATATAGTATCACGAGAGTTAAGTATATACGAAGTGTCAGAAATAAAAAAGCCCTGATTTCTCAGGAGCATAATGGGGGTTTGGTCTTTGTTCCGGCAAAGCGGGCCTACGCCCCAACAAGCCAAGTACAGTTGTGGGTTAATCAAAATGTACATTTTGCGTTCTCCGCGCACTTCGCAGTTAAATATATTAGTGACATCCGATTATTCGTTGTGAGAGTATTAGAAACAAAAAAGCCCCTGATTTCTCAGGAGCTTAATGCGGGACCGACCGGGATCGAACCGGCGACCTCCGGCTTGACAGGCCGGCGTTCTAACCAAGCTGAACTACGATCCCAAAAATTTCAAATGGCTTAGTCTTTTTTCCTGTACATGATGGAGACTGGAATAATTACCAGGTAACCGATGAGCAATACAATGGGTGAAACCGATAGTGCTTGTACACTGTTTAGTTCGCCTGTACCCATCAATACATATCCAAGAATAATGACAATAAGCCCTGCTATGAAAAGAAAATAATTTGTTCTCGTAAAAGGTAACTCAGAGAGCCAGTGTTTGGTGTCGTTATTGCCTTCACTTATCATAGCGCGGCGAATATAGATGGTGACAAATAGGTGCGCAAATAAAAATCATTTATTTGTTTAAATATTTACACTCGTTGACATGCCAAATGACCCCTTCTATATTGATAGACTTTAGAAAGGAATTTGTGCTTGAAAAGGATTCTGCGCTACGCTCTTACAGCTCTTATTATTCTCTGTCTGGCGGGCATCACTAGTCTCTATATCGTTTTTGATTCAAGACCAGGCAAGACTGACGATGATCTTGCCCATATAGTTATTCGTGATGGGAGCTCATTGAGTTCCATTGCCCAGCAACTTTACGAAGCGGACATTATATCCTCAGCGGAATCATTCAAGGTTGCAGCAAAATTACTAAATAAGACACGAGCCATCTATCCTGGTGCCTATTCCATTCAGAAGGGGCTTACAAATACCGAAGCCATAGAAGCACTGGCCCATGCAAAAGCAATTGAGATTACTGTCACTATTCCAGAGGGTTTACGTTCTGACGAAATCATCGGGCTTCTGAGCCGCCAATTAAATTTGGACTCCCTCAAAATGATTTACCTTCTCACAGATTCTACGCTACTCAGCATTGCAGGGGACGGATTTACACATCTAGAGGGGACTCTTTTTCCTGAGACCTACCGCTTTCTGGAAAATAGTGATGAATTTATGGTAATGGCAAAAATGGTCAGGCACTTTAAAGAGAGTGTGCGACCAGAAATGCTCCGACAAGCTGCCAGTATGGGATTTGATCTCCAACGTCTTATCACCTTTGCCTCACTGGTTGAAAAAGAAACAGCCCGAGAAGATGAACGAAGGTTGGTTTCCTCGGTCTATCACAATCGAATTCAGAAAAATATGCTTCTAGGTTGCGACCCAACAGTGATATACATGCTGGTGCGCCGGGGAGAATGGAATGGAAACCTGCAGCGCAAACATTTTGCAATCAATGATCCTTATAATAGCTATCTAAAACGGGGGCTTCCCCCAGGTCCTATTGCCAATCCTGGATTGGCCAGCATCCATGCTGCACTCAATCCTGAAGTAACAGATTATTTATATTTTGTCGGAAAAAATGATGGCACTGGTGCTCACGATTTTTCTAAAACCCTCCGCGAGCACAA
>JABMQQ010000109.1 GCA_013202495.1 Fidelibacterota bacterium
GTGCTGACGCTCAGTCAATCCCAGTGCCACAACGGTTCCTGGGGTTTTTTGTATCCAGAACCCCCCTATTGCAAACTACCCAGCTTAGGCTCTAAATAGGTCAAATAGGGACACTAGCAGCACCAAAACAGCACTTTTTTTTGAGCGATTGGGTAGATTTGATGTGGTAAAAAACAGGGCGGAGTCTCCCCCGCACTAACGCCCCCAAATTAAACAGCAAATTTGAGCGGTCCCACAGAACTGACCAGGATGAGTTTTGAAAGCTTTTGACCTATATTGATGATGTTGATTGAATAAAGAAGTTAGAGCTTGGGAGCAGTTCTATAGTTATGACAGACCTCTTATATCCCACACTGGCAAAACACCTTACGAAGTCATGAATTCTCTCCTAAATTATGCACACTTGTGTGCAACAGGGTATGAAGTTTCACAACAGGAAACCTTTTAATTCGAAAACAATAATAAGGGAGATCAATTACCACATGGATGATTTCAAAAGGGAGGTTTATAAATTCCTGGACTTTCTCCCCGGCGCCCTGATAGAGATCGATTTATCAAGGCGGATGATCATCTATATGAACAGAATGGCTTTCTTTCTACTAGGCCACTCCCAAAGCGATGTTGATACGGGTATCCCTCTAAGGGACATATTTCAAAATGATAATGAATATGAGCGTGCCTTAAAAGTTGCAAAATCTTTTGGCTTAGAGAGCTATCAAACCCATACACCATATTCCAGGTACAAGAAACAAGATCTATACGATTTTATGATGCGTAGAAAAGATGGGAGTGGTTTTGTTGGAGAGTGCCAAGGTTCCTTTGTATTGGATGAAAATCAGGTGCCCGTAGGAGCCCGAATATATATTCGCGACCTCACTGAACAACGTGCGATGGGAGAGTTGCTTCATTTGCTCAATGAACTTGGCAGCCTCATTTCTCAAATATCAAGTAAGTTTATTAATTTACCCATAGAGGAAATAGATAAGGGAATCAATATAGCACTTAGGGATATTGGTGAATTTGTTGATGTAGATCGAAGTTATGTTTTCCTGTTCACAGATAACCTGACACAGATGAATAACACGCATGAGTGGTGCGGCGAAGGAATTGAACCCCAGATGGACAATCTACAGGATCTTCCCGTTGAAATTCTGCCCTGGTGGATGGAGAGACTCAAAAATTTTGAGAATATTCACATCCCCCGTGTAGTTGACCTTCCACCAGAAGCAAGTTCAGAAAAGGAAATTCTTAAGGATCAAGATATTCAATCACTCATTGTAGTTCCAATTATCTATGCTGAAGCGCTGGTTGGATTTCTCGGATTCGACTCTGTTAGATCAGAAAAAACATGGCCGAAAGAGATCATTTCGATGGTTAAAATAATCGGCGAAATATTTATCAATGCCTTAAAACGCAAACATGCAGAAAAACAAGTGAGAGATTCAGATAGTTTACGAGAATTACTCCTTGACATAATTACACATGATTTAAGAAATCCGGCAAGTTCAATTTATAGCTTTTCAGAATTAGCTCACACTGATTTACCCGAGAATAAGCTCATCGAGCAAATCCATTTGAGTAGCGAGCGCTTAATCAAGGTATTGGATAACACCACAACTCTAGCTCAGGCTACATTTGGAGAAAGGATTCCTTTCGAAGAGTTGAATTTAAATGACTTGGTCACAGAGGTTACTGATGAGTTCTCATCCCGACTTTATGAGGCTGAAATGGATCTCAGAATAGATATTCCACAAAGTATTATTATTACTGCTAACACCTTGATTAAGGAAGTCTTCAAAAATTATATCAGCAACGCGATCAAATACGCCCGAGATGGAAAAATGATATTAATTGAAGCAGTAGTAGAGAACGAATCGGTGTTGATATCTTTAAAAGATTTTGGCAATACAATCCCGGAGAAAAATCGGATTAATGTTTATGAACGTGGTATCCAACTCGCCAGCGATCAGAAGAGCAGTAGAGGATTGGGGCTTGCAATAGTGAAGAGAATTGCTGAAGCGCATGACGGAGAAGTATGGGTCGAACCTAACTTGCCTCAGGGCAACAGCTTTTGTCTACGCCTTCCTCGTTGGATGGGTTGATTGGTTGATTTACATTTATCGACATCATCACCGTTAGCTCACCACTTGATAGAACTCCTGCTGATTCGTCCCATAGGAGCACTCAACCTTGCCCTTGAGCTGCGGGGTTCGAGCCATTCTACATTGATGCTGCAGTCCTTGATCTTCCACATGTCAGAGGCTTTAGATTTTTTCCCAGCTAAGTGTTTTCCAAAAAAGATATTTTGAGGCAACAACCTTGATCTCATCTGGACTGACTGCAGTTATTTTTAAATTAAAAATAAGACCTTTTTCTGGACCATACATGCGTCCATTCACCCATTGATTTTTTGAGGCTTCAAATTCCAGATCATCAATGATAATTTTTCCCAGAAGTAGCTCTTCCTGATTTGACTTATCAGGATTATAGATGTCTTTTTTTTGTCCATCATTGAATCCATCCAATCCAATAATTTTTCCGAGATACTTTCCATCTGATTCAAATATTTCAATATCCAGATAGTTGGGGAGATGATATTTGCCTACGATTGCATCCCCTGGTTGAGCCATCACATATGGGGCAATCAGAAACAACACTATCAAGCTTAATCTAAGTTTTTTCATGAATATTTATTTTCCATATTTTACTTTATTGAGGAATCCTGTTGATTGAGGCTTCGCGAACGGACAGAGGGAGAGCGGCGATCTATGGACAAGATTGCGACCAACACCATCCCTGGCAGAGTGCTGTTGTATCAATCCTCGCAAAGACTTTGATATTTAATCCCCAGTTAGATCGAAAGACTATTTCTGCTTCAACTCAACAGCCTTATTCAAAGTCCCCAGAAATTCATCCAGAGGGACTTTGTGAATTTTTGCAGCTCGTTCCACAGTAAGGAATTTTGTGATTACTTTACGAATCGAATAACGACCCACACTTTTTATTCCAAATGCCATCATTACATCTTCAATGTCACCGTACTTTTTAAGAATATCTGCTACAATTGTGTCTTTTGTGATCTTCATAATTATGCTTTCTTTATTTTAGTTTGATTTTCTGTTTTTGACGCTGAGACCGCATGATATGCTATGCCAACCCAGACCAGGCTTCGAATCGCCATTACTTTGACGGTTTTCATCTTCCAAATGCCGCCCATAGCAATGTTGACTCCAAATGCAGCATATGTGAGCAGGGTTATCCCGGCAATTGCCAGAGATAAGTTCTTAGCCCAGGCTTTTTCCTGAAATATACCGACCCCGGCTACGATATATGCAAAACCCAGGATGAAATTTATCCAGAGTACAAACAAAACAATATCTCCGGCTGCGGTTCTCGTCTCAGGCACAAATATGGTTGCGAACCCAGCTCTTACGGTCATAAGACCGAAGCCAATGGCTACCAAGCTTAGTATCCAGGTAACTACTGATCTATCTTTCATTAAATTGCTCCACATATTTTTAAACTCATTTCATATTCTTTCCGTTTGTTAGATTAAGCATTTATGATTTTTTGAAAAGGGTCTCTGCGATGTGATAGTGAACATAGAAACGGTAAATGCTACCCGTCTGCAGGGTATCCTCCCACGATTCATCCAGATAGGTAACCGATCGGCCGACCTTTCCATATTCTCCACCCAAGGAGTAGGATTGCATAATTCGAGCTTGAAATCCCACATTGAGAATATTGATGTTCTCAAATCCTTCTATCTCATCATCTCCCATGACATAGATAAAATATCGCTTTAATCGAAAATAAAGATCACCCTGCTCTGCCCAGCTTACTTTTGTCATCAGTTTGCCACTAAAACCTGGTCCAAAATGATAATCCCGCCCCTCAGGCCCATCCTCAGGAATCTCATCGCTGGTATCACCAGCACTGCCCATAAAAATGAACGAAGTTGCCAACTGGGTACGGAACGATAGTTTTGGAGTAACTGCAAAATCATGCATCATTCCAGGACCAATACTTGAGCTGGACACCTTATAATCATCATTGTTCATAAAATCATAGTTTTGAAAAATACCCAGAGTGGCTCGATGCCGTCTTTTCTCATATTGATGCAAACGAAACACCATTCCACTGGCATATATTTCACCCACATAGTCCTCACGCCCAACATTCAGAACTGAAATAAACATAAAATTATCGAATGGTTTGAAGTTCTTATGTTTTGAGAAGGGATTGCCATAGACAATATTGAGCCGTGCAAATTTTCGGGGAGTTTTATTCTCTGGTGAATCATCTTCGAAACCTGGACCTGCCCCTAAAGATATACCCGCTAAAAGAGGCGTCGACTCATAGCGATAATTTTGATGGATCGAGGTTCCATATATTATCCGATTCAATCCATACCCCGTAGGATTGAGGATACCCGACAAAATTTGACGCCAAGCTGGTTTTACTTGGTTCTCACCCAGTGTCAAAATAGATATTCGGTGCATAATTTCGCCAAAGGCAACACCGCTGGTAGGTGTTGTGATCATATCATTGACAGAAGGGCTTTCATTTTCCAGGCCCACTTCCCAGATTAAACTAGCCAGGGTTGGATAAGCTAAAGATTGCCAATAATTCAGCCCTTGAGCTCGAGCTGCAGTATAAACCAGAGCGCCCTGAGTTGGGTGTCCGATCTGATTTACGTCGAAACCATCTTCATCCCAGACCCAGCCAGTCTCAATGTTATTCTTGAGCGTTTTGATACTGATATCTGCCCAAAACTGGTCTAGTAGATACCAATTTGTAGCCCAGATAAATGTTGGCTGAACCAGAGCATGGATTAGTGCATTTCTATGGGGATGAGTTATGCTGCTATCCGCGGGTTGGAATTGGGCAAAAATTGAAAAGTTACTTAAAATCGTTAATAATATTATATACTTGGCTTTCGTCCCTCGACTAGGGTCGCCGGTTTTCTGCTTCGCCAAGCAAAGCCACGCGGGATGACGAATTGGATGGCCACCCTTTTTAACCCAGGAAGTCATGCTCACAAAGTGATTCCTATCTGAGCCCAGGAAGTACCTTTATAATTCTCCAGCTCAGAGAAGGACCAACCTACACTTAATTTCCCCACAATTGTTAATAAATTGATTGAGATATCCAGGGCTGAAAGACCTTTGTTCTCATATTGCTCTAACCCACTCCAAACAGGGTCTTGAAATCTGGAATGGTTTAGTTTGATCTCGCCCTGCAGATCATCTCGTAATAGAGTATGCGATGTCTCAAAAGACAGGTTTATCACTTGCTCAGCCCACATGTACATATAATATTTTTCATTCAAAGCCTTTGGACTGGCCACTTGTCCCATCATTGATACAGGGAGATTTCTATCTCCACTATAGAAATCAAGGGCGCAAGCGCCGTACCACCCAGATGCTATTTTGCCCCCCAAAGTCGTCCAAATATGATTCTGGCTCACTACTATATCATCTTGCCAGATCCAGTCACTCTGAAATCCAATTTTCCAACCCTCAATGCTTGGAAGATCACGTCTGATATGGTCCTCTTTAAATAAAAGACGTATAAAGGGCATTGTCTGAGCAAACTGTTCCGGAAAATCAAAATCTGACCTGGCAGACAGAATTTGACCTGGATCATCACTCCTCACACCTCCATATAGAAGCATTTGACGATTCCAGCCCCCAATACTTGCCGAGTGAATACTGACCTCATGCGAGTGAATACGGTCGGCCAGAGGCACAGATGCAGGAAGATCATAATTATGGTATCTCGTGCTAGCCTGGATTGCCGGTCGAATAGAAAAGGGGAGACGAGCTCCTGTTTTGTGGTAGGACACAGGATAGACCGCCACCTGTCCACCGCCGGAAGTGTTTCCAAATGCTAAATCGAATTGGACCAGGCCACCAAAGCGTGACATGGGCATATCCGTCCGTGTAAATAATGTCAGCCCACCGGTACTGCTAATCTCAACTCTACCCCGAGTTGTAATATCTGGCTTTTCCTCAAGGGTCAGCGTGATGGTTTTCCCCATCCGATCAACTGATGGAATCACAGCCTTATAAATGGCTGTAGCATAAACATCGTTAATTATATCATCAAGCTTTTGTCTATTGAATCTTAGTGAATCCGGCAGTTTTAGTTTTCTGCGAATCATCTCTGGATCGAAACCAGCATCATCGGACTCCAAAATGAACGCCAGCATTTTCCCTTCCAGAGCATTTCGATATGCATCACGATTGAGAATCCTTCTCGTCTCAATCCCTCGCTCCTCAAATATTTTCAAGAGATCTTCAGCAGCTCTGTTTCCTGCCAGATATCCAGCTTCCATAAGTGCTACACCGGCAGGAAAGTCCAGAACATGATGACCGCCGGTGGGAACTCTAAAGAAATAGTCCCATCCAAGCACGTCAACTGAATCACCACTGGCCAAAATACGAGAATTAAGAGCTTCAAACATACCACCCAAACCCTGTACTTCTGTTCTATAATCAGGGGCATCTTCTGCACTGACTGCAATGATGAAATCCGGTGCTTCCCGAAGGGCGATTTCTACAGGTAATTTGACATAAACACCACCATCTACCAGCAGTTGTCCATTTTGCTGAATTGGAGAGTAGATCAGTGGGATGGACATGGAAGACCTCAGGGCATTGGCCAGTGGACCAGATGAAAATACAACGGGAGCCTGTTTTCTAAGATCTGAGGCAACCGATCGAAACGGCACATATAGCGAGTCAAAATTCCAACCCGCCTGATAGTCGGCGGAGGCTGACAGTAAAAAAAGTTCCTTCCAGATCAGTTTATCATCCAAAAGACCAGAGGAGCCAACGATCTGTCGATTCGTTATGCCAAGAGAAAGATTCCCCAGATAAAGCTCATCTCTTTTCCAAATTGGTAGATCTGATCTTTTGGGACGACCAATGAATAAATGTTCAATAGTTCCATCAACCACCATCTTCTCCATTTCGGCCACAGTAACTCCAGCGGCATAGAGTCCGCCTACTAAGGCACCGGCACTGCTCCCGACAATAAGATCAATGGGTATGTTGTGCTCTTCAAAAGCCTTAAAGACACCTATATGAGCCATCCCCTGGGCACCACCACCACTCAAAACCAGAGCTACCTTTTCCTGGGCTATACTTTCAGCAGTGAGGACTAATATGATGCTCCCAATAAATCGAAATAGGTATTTAGAATATGGCATGTTGTCCATCATGACTTCAGGCGCTTAAAAGCTGTACTTAACCTTCATATAAAGCATATCATTATCATCAAAATAGCCAAACTGTCCCGGGTCTTCCCCATCAATGATGTCAGCATCCTTAACAAAGATATTAGCCCCTCCCAGTATCTCGAAACCATCAGCCAGATCATAGCTGAGTGTGGGTCGAATCAGAGCATCGCTTTTATTTAAACCTATATATGCAAATAACTGGGCCGTCAAGGTTTCCCGCAAGAAGGTTCTGTTTGCAAGCAATGTGACTGTATTGGTAGCATTCTCCTGGACGATCAGATCATCATAATCTATGATTGCTTGTTGGATGAATTGACTGCTAACACGAGTCGCTCCAATTGAAAAATCTAAGCCTAACAGATAATGGAAATAATCTTTCTCAATGAGGTCAATGGGATATGCCATGGCATTGAGCGCCAGAAATTGCTTGCCCTGATAATAGGCACCCTCTCCACGCAACACCATCCCCGCCAGTTCGGCACTAAAACTGCCACCAGCCACACTAAGTCGATGATGCTGAGGTGACAACGATACACCCGTAAGCGCAGGTGGAAGCCCGGAAAATTGTGGAGTAATGTGCATACTGGGATCATCATCCCACATTGAGCCAGCCATTATCTCATAGTCCATAAATGGCAGAATCCCTGAAAACTTGGTAAAAATTTCACTGTTCTCCAGCCTTGCTGGAACCTCCTTTTGAGAATAGTCCTCAGTAACCGGAACAGGAAATGCCGGTGTTCGGGACCAGAGGGATGAGGGATCAGCGAACACAGATGCTGTGAAGGTGGGGATATAAACCAGCTCAAAGGTTTGATCGCCGAGATATTGGTTCAGTTTTATAGCAGTGACACCGGTGCGAATTTCATCAAAATCTGGCAAGAGAAATTCATTTAAGTCTTTCGGAGATACGATATCAGTTATGAATACGCCGTCACCTTTGCCCCATATAATTTTCTGACGACCAATTCTGATATCCGTACTGTTGAAATACAGATCCAAATAGACTTCACTCAAATCAAAATCGATTTCACTTCCTGGGGATTGATAAATCGTGGGATTCGCAAAGAAGCTCACATTGCCACTTCCCCCTGAGAAGGTTAGATCCAGCGTGTTTTGAATGATGGCATATTCCTGATCACCACCAGCTAAAACACCGATATAATTTCGTGCATAGCCCCCAACCTCTATCTGGGCATACAGACTGCTCATGAGGAGCACGAGAATAGATATTTTTTTAATCATTTGATAACCTCTATCTTTTACTTTTAAGTGTTATGCTTCGAGTCTCCTCCTTGTCAGTCGGCCTCAGCAAGACACATCAAACTCACAAACTCACAAACTCACAAACTCAAAAACTCAAAAAATCAAAAACTCAAAAACTCATAAACTCATAAACTCAATAAATCA
>JABMQQ010000110.1 GCA_013202495.1 Fidelibacterota bacterium
AGATGAAGGCAACGCTCTCTCTCACATTTTCACCAAACTGGACCAGATTGTTATCATAGGCCAGGTTTAGAAGATCCAGACATTCCTCCTTGTCCACAGAACGGGCATGTCCGTGTTTGATGAGTGAGGCAGCCGAGTTGTTAAAGGTCATGCAGATATCTTGAGGTGCATCACAGGATTGGTGTACATGTTCCATTTTGTGTCGACAATAACATAAACCTATAGCCCGATGGCGAGCCTCCTCAATGACCTGTGTGGCACGCTCATAATCCAGCACATGCAAGGCGTTTTCATTTGACAGGGCCGGTTCGTTGACAAAGGCTCGACCGAGTTGTGTCTCGCCTCTGGTAAAAAGATCCTTAATGAAGTCTTCTTCCACATTCATGTATTGAAAGAATAGTTCACTCAGCGCTTTTTGGTCAATGTCATCTCTGACACGCATGAGGGAGAATTCGAAAAAGCCGGCCATGGGTGGGGGTAGGGTATAAACGGATTCACCATTTCGTTCTATATCAACCAGAATGGCTCGACTGGCCAGCTGCTCCAGAATATGGCGTGTATTGGTTAAATCCAGCTTCCATATCTTACTGGCCTGCTCTGCATTAAAGGGTTTGATGGGCAATAAGGCGGCCAGCTCAGCCTCCTTTTCGCTAAACAACATCTTCAAAATTTCAAAAAGCAGCTCTGAGGGAGGTGCTCCCTGGGGAAATCGATTGAGCCTATCGCTCAATTGTGAATAACTGGATTTTAGTGTGTGATGCGCCATAACAACCCCCTGAGATTAGTTGGATTGTGACATGCTATAAGTTCATACACAAGCAGCCCAAAATCAAATCAAAGCTGAGTTTGAAATTTGCCCCCAGATTCGTCATCCCGGCTGCTGGTCGTAGCTCGAAGAGCATAGACTAGAGCTTGTGTCATCCCGAGCCGTCACACTGGGTACTTCGACTCCGCTCAGTATAAACTCCATCGAAGTGCGAGGGAAAAAACCACAGGCCAGTCTCGAATGAAGGATGGACATTTCGACAAGCTCAATGTCCGGTATCAAACCGGCGGCTGAGTTTATCGAAGCCATAGGTTGGTTCGTCAAATATCCAGGTCTAAATCTAAGGGAATATTAGCCCAAAGGGATGTCCTCCACTATATTGCCCCGAACCCAATATTTTGGACCAAAAAATGCCAGGAAAAAGCCTCATGAAAACTCCTTTGTTATCGATTTTGATTGTCATCCTTCTTGCTGCCTGCGCCGCACCACAGCCACCTGTTGTTACAGTGCCCGTGGAGCCGCCAGTTGCTGAAGTCAAACATGAAATTGAAATCCCCCGTGAGTTTCGGGCAGCCTGGGTGGCCACTGTGGCCAATATTGACTGGCCCAGCAAACCGGGTCTTAGTACTGCCGAACAAAAAGCCGAAGCCATCAGTCTCCTGGATAGCGCCGTGATCCTTAACCTCAACGCCATCGTGTTCCAGGTACGTCCTCAATGTGATGCTCTTTATCAAAGCGAACTGGAACCCTGGTCCTACTTCCTCACCGGAGAGCAGGGTAAAGCCCCAGAACCATTCTATGATCCACTAACTTTTTGGGTAGAAGAATCCCATAAACGCGGACTGGAACTCCATACCTGGTTTAATCCTTACCGCGCCCATCATCCTACTGGAAAGAAAAATGAGACTTCAGTCATCTCCACTCGTCCAGAAATCGTTCGCGAAATTGATAATGGATATTTCTGGCTGGATCCTGCCCTGCAGGCCACCCAGGATTACTCCTACGAAGTGGTCATGGATGTGGTCAAACGTTATGACATCGATGGGGTTCATTTTGACGATTACTTCTATCCCTACAGTGATATTGAATTCCCGGATAGTACAGGCTGGCAGATCTACCTGGCCAATGGAGGCAGCCTGGAGCGACATGACTGGCGTCGCGAAGCCGTAAACGTTTTTATCAAGAGAGTCTATGAGGGCATCAAAGCTGAAAAAAACTGGGTCAAATTCGGCCTCAGTCCATTTGGAATCTGGCGACCCGGCAATCCACCTTCCATCAAAGGGTATGACCAATACGACAAACTCTATGCGGATGCGAAACTGTGGTTAAACGAAGGCTGGGTCGATTACTGGACCCCTCAACTCTATTGGCCCACTCGTAAAATCCCCCAGAGCTATCCTGTATTACTGGGTTGGTGGGTTGGTCAAAACACCCATAACAGAAATCTCTGGCCAGGCCTCTTCACCAGCAAGATTAAGGATGAAGCTTCCGCCCTGGAAAACTTCAGTCAGATCATGATTACTCGTGGAATGGTTCCCAATGGTCCCGGCAATGTCCACTTTTCCATGAAAGCTCTTCAGCGTAATTATGGAGGTATCTCAGATATCCTTCTAAAAGGTCCCTACACACAGCCTGCACTCATTCCTACATCACCCTGGCTGGATAACCACCTCCCGGCGGCTCCCCTGGTGGAAATCGAACCCAAAGACGGTAATGTGCACATCAATTGGTTCCATGAGGATGTGGCTGACGTCAATCAATGGGTTGTCTATTTTCAGAGAGGCCAGCACTGGGATTACAAGATTTTGACCTCAGACAAAGAAGCTTACGTCTTACCCCTGGTCATCCGCTCCGAGGACGGCATGACAGCTCCCCAGGTGTTGGATACCATTGCGGTGACTTCAGTAGATCGTCTGGGTAATGAAAGCGAGAAAGTTTATATCCCTGTAAGATAGTATCATAACCGGCTATGAGTAGGTTGTCTTCCTGAGGCTGAGTGCAACGAAGGAACTCGAAGGATGAGAACTTTGCGATACGCTTCAAGGGCACTTCGACCAGTCTGTGCTCGTGAGCTACGACCAGCAGGCAGTGTGACACCTCAGCGAGACAGAAGCTGAGGGTTTCTTTTTATATCCAATTATTCGTTATCTGCGATTCAATACTTATATTTCTGGACATAATTTGTACAAAATATTTAGCGAAGGGAATCCACCATGAAACACTGGCTCCTCATGGCAATAACTGCTCTCATAGTAAGAGGGGAATGGTCCAATGATCCAGGTAATCCCATCAATCTGGGCACCGGTATCCAACCTCAAGTTGTCAGCACCTCTGATGGTGGCGCCTATGTGGCCTGGTTGACCAGTGGTAATTTTCATATTTATCTCCAACGGCTTGATATCAATGGTGAACCCCAGTGGAATCCTGGCGGCATCCTGGTAAGCGATGCCCCCAATTATAGCTGGATAGCAGTATATCATATGAATCTTGCTGTGGACGGGGCGGTCAATGCCATTATTTCAACGGTGGATACCCGCACCGGGACCTGGGAAGTCTATGCATACAAGATTGATGTTGATGGAAACCATGTGTGGGATGCAAGCGGTTTGGCCCTCTCCGCAAACGGAAGAGATAACATCTCACCTCGCCTGGTTGCAGAAACCGCAGATAACAGCCTTATTGTGACCTGGTCAGATGACTTCTCCTCGCTTCGTTTGCAAAGAGTTAGCTCCGAGGGTCAGGTGTTGTGGGGGGAGAGTGGAATTAACGTCTCAACGTTCAATGCGTCATTACTTAGTCCCCAGCCAGTACGGAGTTCAGATGGACATATCCTGGTTCAGGCTGTGAAGCAAACCGGTTCATTTCCAGCTCTGAGTAGTCAGGTCATTTTACAGAAATACGCCCTTGATGGGACAGCTCAATGGACCTCCTGGCTTCCCCTGGCCAGTAGTGTCAGTTTCCCCATGGGCAATTGGCTACAGGATCTCCAGCCCGATCTTGATGGGGGGGCATTCTCGGCCTGGACCGAAATGACCACCCAGAATCAAACGGGCAAGATTCAATCGGTCAGTGCTACTGGAAGCCTTGACTGGACCAGTGCTGTGGAAGCCTCGACATCAGCCAATAATTTCAGGGTAAGTCCAAGACTGGCTCTGGCCAATGATAGCTCCGGGGTGTATGCGGTCTGGGGTGAATCTGATGCTGCTCAGATCAACCGCGGAATTTTAGCTCAACGGATAGATACCACCGGTACCAGACAATGGGGAGATGGAGGTTTGGCCGTAGAACCTATGGGTTCTTCATCATTTTTGGATATCAATACGGACGAGCTAGATGATGATTTATTGCTCAGCTATATCAGACAATACAGCTTTGGGACTATGGATATTTTCGCCAGTAGACTGGAAACGGACGGATCTTTTGTGTGGGATACTGAAAGGGTTCCAGTAACAAATTCAGCCTCAGATAAAGCCGATTTGAACATGACCAGAGGACCAGGCTGTGCCTTTTTGACCTGGTCTGAGGCTGGCAGTATCAAAGCCCACTGTCTGTTGGATGATGGGACGCTGGGGATTCCAGGAGAAACACCACCAGATACACTGAATTACTTCCCCATGACCGTGGGTCAGCGCTGGCATTATGCCAGCGATTTTGATTCTACCTTTATCACAGTCGTAGATTCGCATCTAATAGGTGATGAGCCATACTATGAGTTTGATAACTGGTATCCCAACGAATATATCAACGCCTTTCATTTTGAAGGTTACGAGGTGGTGGTTAATTCAGGTGCCGCTGATCAGTTACTCTATGATTTTGGGGCAGAGCTCAATGATACCTGGAATTTTCAATTCCCAGGGACGGATATTTCTGAAATCACACTGACAAGTAAAGGAGATACCATTGTAACAGGGCTAGGTACCTATACTAATTGTATCGGGTTCCACCGTTTTATTGGAGCGGATTATGAGTATTATGACTGGTTTGCACCTGATATTGGTCTGGTCCAGAGAGATGTCGTGACATTTGCAGGACCTCGCCGCTACCAGCTCTATGATATCGAGCAGGTTGTGGTTGGAATCGATGAAATAGAACAATATTCTCCCCATCATTTCATTTTGAATCAAAACTATCCCAATCCATTTAATCCCAGCACACAGATTCAGTATGAATTATTTGAAAACTCCAACATCTCGGCAGTCATATATGATGTGAATGGAACTCAGGTTACAGAACTTCAAAATGGAGTCCAGGAAGCTGGGAAGTATGCTCTGGAATGGCGTGGTGTAAATGATTCAGGAATGACGGTTCCATCAGGTCTTTATTTCTGTCGCCTCACACAAGCAGGTTTTGTTCAGACCATAAAAATGGTGTATTTGAAGTAATTAGAGCGGGTATATTCCAGGCACGGGGAAAGTTATGATTTCGATCTCACATCTCACAAAAAACTTTGGTGATCTGGTTGCCGTAGATGACCTGTCCCTTACCATTAATCAGGGGGAGATTCTAGGGTTATTGGGGCCCAATGGTGCGGGAAAAACGACCACCATCCGTATGCTTTGCGCTCTGCTGGAATCTGATGGGGGAGAAATACGCTGGGAAACTCCAGCCGATCTGTCAGAGCTTATAGGATTCTGCTCCCAGGAGAATCTGTACTGGCCGCGGCTTACCTGTCTGGAGCAGCTGGTCTTTCTGGGCAAGATGCACAAGATGTCAACTGAAGATGTCCAGGTACGTGCCCTTGATTTGCTCAATATTTTGGGTCTATCAGGTAAGGCTGATGTCTATGCCTCCAAACTCTCTGGTGGGATGCAGCGCCGATTGAATATCGCCCTGGCTCTTATCCATGATCCGCCTGTTCTCATTTTGGATGAACCTGAAGCTGGTCTGGATCCCCAGAGTCGTATTTTGGTCCGAGATCTTATTCGCTCTCTGGCTAAACAGAAGACAGTCATCATCACCACCCATAATATGGATGAAGCTGAACGCCTGTCTGATCGCGTTGCCATTATTGATCATGGCAAACTGCTGGAAGTTGGCAGTGTCGACTCGCTGAAGGAAATTTTGGGAACCGGGGATTGTTTGGAATG
Organism: Fidelibacterota bacterium; assembly: GCA_013202495.1. Lineage (GTDB taxonomy): Bacteria > Fidelibacterota > UBA8477 > UBA8477 > JABMPR01 > JABMPR01. The sequence goes on from JABMQQ010000110.1 coordinate 5,854, forward strand.
TCGACTTGAGACAGATCTGGAATTCCTGCTTTTGGAAAAATCACATCAGGCGACTCAGTTTATCGCAAATGTGAGCAGTTCCCTGGGGCTACCGTCTGAAACTATCTCCGTTGTACAGCATAAGTTGATTATCAGATCCTTCCAACATTTGGAAAAGCTATCAGACCTGACTGATCTTGCAAAAAAACATGGGCTGGAAATTAGAGATATTCAACTCCGTAAAACCACCCTGGAAGATGTCTTTATCCACCTCACTGGCAGGGCGCTGAGAGAATGATTGGGTCACGTTATTCTAGTCCAGCACCTGACAAGGACATTGAGCCTGTCGAAATGTCGAAGTTCATTCCACAAAACAAGCATTGGCTTAGTCGCTCGACTCCGCTCGGGATGACACGAGCTCAGCCGCTGGCTCATATATTCTCCAGGTTGATGTATTTAAGGATATCAGCAAAACAATGATCTGGGCCATCTTTACAAAAAGCGTGAAAGAGCAGCTCCGCAATTTCTGGATACTGATCCTGACCGTGTCCATGGCACCCTTTTTTGTGTTTGTTTATTTCCTGATTAATGAAGCCAGCCAGCCCCATTACAGAGCACTCATCGTCAATCTTGATCAGGGGCTGGAAGCTCATGGTGAGAACATCAATCTGGGAAACAACCTTTTGCCTGGTTTCCAGGAATTCATCGAAAAGGTGGAAAATATACCCCTGAGCATTCGGTCTGTAGCCTCACGTGATGCAGCCATTAAGAAGATTGAAACCCGCAAAGCTGATGTTCTCCTGGTGGTTCCCTCCAACTTTACCCGGGCCCTTTTATCAGAACCGAAAACCGCTCCAGAAATCGAAATTGTGGGGAATCTTACCAGCGTGGGCTATTTGATTTCAGCCGTCTGGCTAGGGGAGATGCTCAATGATTTCATGGCTCACCAAGCCAGCCAGGAACGACTTTTTGTGGTGCAGGAAACGGCCTTGGGACTTTCTGGACAGATTGACGAGTTTGAACTCTGGATGCCTGGTATGCTCATCCTATCCATCATCATGCTCATGTTTTCAGCCACAATAGCCATTATTGTTGAAGTAGATCAAGGCACCATTCTCAGATTGAAACTGTCTGGTATGAAGGCCTGGCAGTTTTTGTTGGGCGTAGGCTCCAGCCAGGTTTTGGTGGGGATCATTGCCATTTTTCTCACCCTGGGTGCAGCAACATCCCTGGGGTTTGAAATGCGGGGAGCCTTCTCATCCTTTCTGTTGATCACTGTCCTCACCAGTATCAGTATGATTGCCTTTAGTTTGATTCTGGCTGCCGCTACCCGTTCGGTAACGGACGTTCTGGTGGTAGGCAACTTTCCCCTCTTTCTGTTTATGTTCTTTTCCGGAGCAGCTTTTCCAATATCCACCAATGCCTGGTTTTATCTAGGTGACTATGGCGTTAGCTGGCAAACCCTCATGTCAGCCGCACCAGCAATTTCAGCGCTTCAAAAAATAAGTATCATGGGTGTTGGGCTCAGCGATGTAGGTGGAGAATTGTTGGCATTGACGCTTATGACAGTCATCTACTTTGTGATTGGTTTGTGGGGCTTTCAGCGCCGTCATCTCAGAACAAAATAGACAATCCCCAGTACAAACAGTTATCATGTCATTCATGCGCCTTATCTTTCTACTCACAATCATACCTGTTTTGGGCTGGAGCGAGACAGTTTCTGGTCGTATGGTTGACGGTGAGACGGGGGAGATGATGCCCTATGTGAATATCGGTGTTCTGGGCGGCGAACGGGGGACGGTCTCCAATGACCAGGGCTACTTCCATTTTGATCTCACGGATCTGATGCTGGAATCCACCATCCGCTTCTCTTATATCGGCTACGAAAACCACGATGCCACCATTGCGGATCTCCGCCAGTTAGGTGAAAACCTGGGAGAGATCAAACTGACTCCCAAAACACTTGAAATGCAGGCGGTCCTGGTTTATCCCAGGGAATTCAAAGACAAAGTTGTGGGAAATCCCCACGCACCCCCCATGATGCGAGCTGGTTTTACCGAAGACAGTCTGGGATATGAGGTGGGCATTCGAGTTAAAATAAGAAAACGTCCCACATTGCTTAAGACTCTGACACTCCATGGGGTTGCCACCAGTTATGATACAGTATTTTATCGTCTGAATGTCTATGAAATGGATGACAAACTTCCAGGTAGAAATATCCTCAAGTCCCCCATTTATATCACTCTCTCCGATTTTAAACAACTGGCGGATATCACACTGGATCTAACTTCCCACCATATTGTGGTTCATGATGATTTTGTGATTACGCTGGAGCAAGTAAAAGATCTGGGAGACGGGGACCTGACCTTTTCTACGGGCATTCTCAATGGTAAAATATTCTATCGCAGGACCAGTCAGGCGGCCTGGCATTCAGCTCCATATGGTCTGGGGATGAGTGTGCTCATCCGCTACGAGAAGTAGCGCTAATCAGGAACTGTGTTCTAAGGCCGAAGGTGTCTGGCAACCCACGATAGCTGGCGCTTCCTGAATCAAATTATCCTTAACCAGGGAATCCACCATAAATAAGGCGAAGTCGATGCGACGGGTCTTGTTGCTTTTCAGGATGGGATCTCCAATGTGCTGGCTCCAGACTGGCAAACCCTGGCTTTCTCCCTCTTCCAGATCACTGCCACGCACGACAGTCCACTTGGTATCACTTTTAAAAATGCGCCGACAAGCTTCAACCTGATCGTCCAGTTCCACTGCTCGAAAAAAGCGTCCAATCTTCCCAAAAATACTGACCATTAGCTTAAATGAATTGGAATAGACATCTTGACCGTCTCGGGTGATATGCCATCCACAGGAAAAAATGAGGCGAGCGCCAGGTTTGGCAAAATCCATGACAGCCTGGGCAGTCCCAGAAGAATACTGTTGAACCCCCCAGGGTACCAGGACAGTGAGGACGGCGTCACAACCTGCTACAGCCTGTTTAATTAGCTCTCTATCATTGGTTGGTCCAGGGATGATGGTCATTTTATCCTTAAATTCATCAAGCTTGCCCACGCTTTTTTCACGGCAGACACCCACCACTTCGTAGCCGAGTTCCAGACAATGTTGAACCATATATTTTCCCAGCTTTCCTGATGCCCCCACGACACAGACCTTCATATAATCTCCTAAGGATAATTGTTGATATTATTAAGTGCGTGAAAGCTAGGCGGATTCAAGCCAATCAGAAGAACAAATCATTTCAGATGTTTAGACTTGTCTTGAATGCATCCAAAATCATATCAAGATCATTATCATAGACATTTACAAATATCTGCTCATAACTATCCGGTTCTGCAATGTATTGCTTTATATAATTCTGTAGAGCGTCCAACCCATACTCGTCGACTAAAAAGTCCACGAAAAGCTGGTAGTAAGTATAATTCAACTTGAGATTGGGGAAGGACATATCAAGTGGATTTTGCTCATTTAAACTACTGAAGCTGATCTGGTTTGTTTTGCATAACGCTATGAATTCGGAGCGGGAGTAGAAATGGTGACCACTGAAATGTTGTGCAACACCCTCCAGCAACCAGCCCTGGTCGTGCATCTTCAAAGCCTTCCTGAAACTGGTGTTCTGATCCATGAGCATATGAGACAACTCATGCTTCAAATAGGTTTTGATCCCAAATGAAGACTGTCTCGCTATGGGTCCGATATAGATCAGGTTAAGCATGCTTAAGGAAACGGAATACCCCGAGCCCTGCAACCAGGGAGCAAATCGTTTCATACTGGTTTTTGGGTCGGCGATAATAACGGTGACCCTGTCTTTATAATTGAGTTGATGAAAGATCTCTTCATCCTCTAGAATCTGATCTATTTGGAAGACCATAGAATCCGATGAAGTCATGTTCTGGATATAGACATTGGCTTTGGAGGACGGGATTCTTTGAAAACCAGGTTTTATGGGGCTCCAGGGGAAGAGGGGTCCCCAGAAGAGATAGAACAATAATCCAAGCGTGCAAACAGCAACGATATATGTGATCTTTTTCTTAGGCATGATTCTAAGTTTATGAAACGCCCCTCATAGAGAGAGGTTCATTTTTCAAGTCGGCTTATTGTGTAGCGCTGAGTTCTTTGCCAGCCTGAATAAGTCGTAGCTCATCATGGGATACCAGATCAGGTAGCCTACCATCCCAATGGACAAGTACTCAGTAACTCCTGGCAGAAAGGGGGAAAGTGTGTGTTGGATTAGATCGAAGCTGTTTCCCACGATTCCAGCAATAGCTGTCGTTTTATGGAAATTTCCTGAATTCAACATGGCCATGGATATCATGATCCCACCAGTTTGTAATAAAACACCTGTGACATAAGATCCAGTACTGTTCCACCAACCGCTGGCAAGAATAGATTCTCCTGCTGCCAGAAACCGAGCTCGTTCCATGTCCGTGCTGGCGTGGATAAATTTGTCACCGAGATGGATCAGCGCAAACGTTGCTTCACCTGCAAAGCTCAAAATGACGGCAATGATTGTAAAGCCAGTGGCAAAAAGGCTTAAGAGAGGGTTGTGTTTCCACAAGTTTACCAGGAGGGCTGGAAAATTTCCAAGATACAGGCCAATCAGGAACATCATCATCAGATCTAGCCGCAGCAGGCTGGTCCAGAAGTTGGCTTGTTGGGCCTGAAAAAACGCTTCAGCGCTGGTCACTCGTGGTCCTATGGCAAACGTGACAATCATATAAGCCACAATGGTGGCTAATTGCAGCATGGAACAGATCGCTCCAATACGGTATAATTTTGAATTCATGTAGTTCTCCTCGCCCTATTTTTGCCTCAGCTTGACCAGCATAGCTCGTGATGAACGTACATGGACTATGTACACTTACTAAAATGTACCATCAGTCAACCACGCTTATCTTTGCGTCCCAATCCACATCAACCACCATCTCGGCTTCGGGCTCTACGGCACAGCAGGAAAAATTCAATTCAGCCTCAAGCTCATAATCCCCCGGGGTAGCGTTTATAAAAATGGTCTCGTAATGCCAGGCAGAATCTGGCAGTAGTAAAAACACCCCGGTAATAGGTAGTGACGGACCTATTATATCGAAATCAACGCCATCATATTCTATGAGGGATACACTGCAGGTGGGGATCATTCCATTTTCATCCACGACCCTCCAAAACAACACCGTATCGATGGATGAATTCACAACTGAATATTTAACATGTATGGGATTTCCAGCCTGAAAGACCAGGGTATCAGCACCCCTGTCATCCTTTATGGTCAGCTCTTGCGTGACGACACCGACTTCAGTTTCTATAATGTTCGATGGCGGAGGATCAACAATGGTCTCTTCGCATGTAATGAAAAGACCTGCCATGATAAGGGACAGGAGGTAGTGTGATAATCTTACGGTATGCATGCTAATTGCCAGTCATGCTAACAGTTAAGGTGCAGACAGCAGAAAAATCAGACCAAACATTATCCAGGACGATCATGTCCTGTATCCTGCATGTATAAGCTGTCCTTTGCATGAGAACCCCCGTTCCATTTTTAGATCATAGACAAATCTAGTCAATCTGACTATTTAAACAAGAACTCAGGTATTGTGGTTGCCGTGTGAACCGGAAGATGCTATACCATAAGTCCGAGAAAAAGCAGAGATATGCTCTAGATTATTGAGCCTCACCTGAATATCTTGCAGGCCGTATACGAAAGTTAATCAAGCGCTTGAAAGGGTAAGAGACATCCATGGCCAGTAAAGGCATGAAAATAGCCGAAGCACTCAAACATCTTGGTGTTGAGAAATCTGCTGATGCCAATGATGTCAAACAAGCCTATCGTGATCTGGCTAAAATCTGGCACCCCGACCGCTTTCAAAATGACGAGCGTGTGGGAGCCAAGGCTGAAGCCCAGATCAAAATTATCAACGAGGCCAAAACAGTGGCCCTGGCCTATGTGGAGAAATACGGTCATTTCCGTCATGTCAAAGACGAGAATGCTGGCGCAGGCATGGGGTTTGAACCCCCCAAACCGCCACCCAGATACCAACAGGAGCAGGCCCGACCTCGACCGAGACCCCGGCCAGAACCAGAGCCACCACCGAGAAAAGAGCCCCCCAGGCCGCCACCAAAAAAGGAGCGACCGAAACCCCCGCCCCGACCCAAGAAGAAACCTGAACCGGAACCAGACCTTTTTGAAGAAAGTATGTCCATTGGTGACTATTTGCCCGGTTCAACAGCTCTCTTTGTGGCTGCCATTTTGATTGTTCTCGTTGGTTTCTTTTTTATGCTGGGCTCATCCCTCTTTGATTCACCAGTTGACCGCTATAAACAATTTACTGAGAAGACCAACCTCGAGACTACCGCTAAAATTGAGGCTCTCCAGAGAAAAGAGGCTGAACAAGCCAGAGCCAAAGCTGCGGTAAAAAAAGATGAACCTGTGGCTGAAGTGGTTGTCCTGGACACTTTTTTTACCCTGGGATCAGATAAGGAGTGGGTGTCTACTGTACAGGGACCACCTCTGCAAATCAGGGGTCCGGAATGGCGTTATGGATTTTCCACCGTCCAGTTTGATGGCAATAAGGTGATTTCGTGGACAAACTCAGAACTGAATCCCCTGAAAGTAGGGATGATCCTGGATCCCAAGCGCTTCTACTCCGAACGATATTTCGGTGTTGGATCGACACAGGATGAAGTGGCAGCCATCCAGGGCGCCCCGGATATCGTCGAACCAAATAAATGGATTTATGGAGACGCCTGGGTGGAGTTCGAAGAGGATTCCGTCATTTCCTGGCAAAACGATGCTTCCATCCGTCTCGCTATCCGTTACTAACTTTTCTCCACATTAATATTTGAACAATCCGATGGCTGAGCTTGTGTCATCCCGAGCCGTCACACTGAGTACTTCGACTCCGCTCAGCATATACGCCGTCGAAGTGCGAGGGACGAAGCTATAGGCTAATTCAGAAAGTGAATATGACATTTCGACAAGCTCAATGTCCGGCTCCCGATCTCCGGCGGTTGAGCTTGTCGAAACCCCCGGTTTCATTGCGTGCTTAAAATCGGTTTAACCCAACACTGTGTCTACCCTTCGAGAGCCTCAGGGAGACACAACTCAACAAACCATCCACCCAATGTCCCGTCTCTGGGCTAACTCCCATTCTGTCATTGCGAGCGTAGCGCGGCAATCTCCGAATACTTGCTTAGCAAACAGCCTGAGATCGCTTCGTCGGCCAATCCATCCTCGCGAAGACGACAAGGACCAACCCGATCCATCATTGAGAACTCAATGCCCAGTTTTTTGGCTAACTCACTAACTCACTAACTCAACAACTCAATAACTCATAAACTCAATAACTCATGTAACTAAAATCCAATTTCCCCTTACACCACCGTATCACGGCGTCTAAATTCATAGCTTGAAAATTTGGAGATTTGCAAAGGAAAGTTGCCGCAGAATACAGTGGATATCTCTACGCCCTTTGCGTGCTCTGTGGTTATAAAAAAGGTTGATACATAGCATGACTCAAGAACTCAGCAAACGTTACGACGCCTCTCTCATTGAGGACAAATGGTACCACCACTGGTTGGAACAAAATTACTTCCATTCAGAACCAGATG
>JABMQQ010000111.1 GCA_013202495.1 Fidelibacterota bacterium
CCTTGAAAAAGGGAGGTAACTAAACATGCCCAAAATGAAATCAAATCGTGCTGCCAAAAAGCGCTTCAAGCTAACCGGTAAAGGTAAAGTGAAGAGAAATAAAGCTTTCACCAGTCACATGCAGAACAACAAATCACAAAAGCAGAAAAGAAAACTTCGTAAGTCCGGTCTTCTGACAGGTGGAGATGCTGCTAAAGTGAAAAAAGCGATTTCCGCTTAAGTATTAGGAGCTACAATGCCAAAAGCAAACAGTGCCGTCGCCCGTAAAAAACGGCACAAAAAATATCTAAAGGCCGCCAAGGGTTATTATGGTGCCCGTTCACGTCTGTATAGAACTGCACGTGAGACAGTTGAGCGCGCCTGGGTTTATGCCTACAGGGATCGTAAAGATCGCAAACGCCAATTTCGTCGTTTGTGGATAGCCAGAATTAACGCTGCTGCTCGTTTGAACGGCCTGAGTTATTCCAAATTGATGAACGGTTTAAAAAGAAATAGTATTGACCTCAATCGCAAAATGTTGGCTGAGATTGCTGTAACAGATCCAGCTGGTTTCACAACGATTGTAGCAAAAGCTAAATAAACCACAGTTAGGATCGCGTATGTCGCTTTTTAACAAAGTCGACGAATTACGCTCGGAATTCAAGCAAGCGTTGGCATCGAGTCCAGCGCTTTCTGATTTAGAGCGGATGAAGCAAAAATATCTGGGTCGCAAGGGCGTACTGAATGATCTTTTTAAGAAGATCGTTGAGGTTGAAGCCAATCGGCGTGGTGAATTTGGGAGTCTGATCAACCAGCTCAAGCTGGATATTCATGATCTCATTGAAGAACGTATCAATGATCATCGTACAGATACGCTATCAATCAGCGCAGTTGATGTCACTCTACCTGGTGTGGAATATGAGCGTGGCACTCTGCATCCCATTGAAAGCACACTCCGAGATTTTAAACAGATATTTCATCGATTGGGTTTCGCTGTGACTGAAGGTCCTGAGATTGAAACTCAGTGGCGCAATTTTGATGCATTGAATTTTCCCCCTGAACATCCTGCTCGTGATATGCAGGATACCTTCTTTCTGGAAAATAACTCTGTGCTACGAACCCATACATCACCTGTCCAAGTAAGACTCATGTTGGAGGAAAAACCTCCTATTCGTTCTATCATGCCGGGTCGTGTTTATCGCAATGAAGCTATTGATGCTGGACATTATTGCCTATTTCATCAGGTAGAGGGTCTCTATGTCGACAAGCATGTGACCATGGGTGAACTCAAGGCGACACTGGAACTATTCTGTCGTGAATATTTTGGCGAAAATGTCAAGCTCAGGTTTCGACCAAGCTTTTTCCCCTTCACGGAACCCAGTAGTGAGATGGATGTCTCCTGCTTTCTATGTGGAGGCAAAGGGTGTCGTGTCTGTAAACAGACAGGATGGTTAGAGATCGGTGGCTGCGGGATGGTGGACCCCAATGTTTTCAAAGCAGTCAATATTGACTCTGAAGAATACACAGGTTATGCCTTTGGTATGGGAATAGAACGTATTGCCATGATGAAATATGGCATCACTGATATTAGACTTCTCTTTGAGAACGACGTCCGCTTCCTAAAACAATTTTAATTGATCTAGTCTCAAAGAGAGTGAAGAGCATTAAGTATCAAAGTGGTCGAACCAATTTTAATAAATAAGTCTCAATTCTCGTCTTCACGAGGGAGTGAAACGACTGCGGCGATCTCAGATTCGAGATTGCTTCGTTACACTCGCAAAGACAGGTCAGGAAAATAAGATGAACATCTCATACAACTGGCTCAAAGAATACATCGACATTGATCTGGAACCTGAGGTTTTAGCAGCAAAACTCACAGATGCTGGTCTTGAAGCCGTCATCGTTGAGAGCTCTCCTGAATTCTTTAAGTCCATCGTTGTAGGTCATGTCGTTTCCAAAGAAAAACATCCTGACGCTGATAATCTCAGTGTATGTATGATTGATCTGGGTAGCGAAGAGCCCCGGCAGATCATTTGTGGTGCTCCAAATATCGCTGCCGGACAAAACGTTGCTGTGGCAACAATTGGAACCACCTTTCCTGATGGGATGAAGATTAAAAAAGCCAAGCTGAGAGGCGTGGTTTCCAATGGGATGGTTTGTTCAGAGCGTGAATTGGATCTTTCCCAGGACCACTCCGGCATCATGGTGTTGGATGAAAATGCTGAGCTTGGTATGGACATGGTTTCCTATCTCTCTGGAAATGATGTGAGTATTGAGCTGGATCTCACTCCTGATCGTTCGGATGCTCTCGGCCATATTGGTGTGGCGCGAGATTTAGCCGCTCTCCTTGGTCTGGAGATGCGTAAACCTGTAGTTGAATTAAAGGAGTCCTCAACTCCAACATCAGATATTCTTTCAGTAGAACTTGAAGACACTCAGTCTTGTCCACGTTATGCAGCTCGCATCGTTAAAAATGTAAAAATAGGGGAGTCACCCAGTTGGATGCGCCAACGTTTGCAGGCTGTTGGTATACGCTCCATCAATAATGTTGTAGATGCGGCCAACTATGTCTTAATGGAAACGGGACACCCCCTACATACCTTTGATTTACGTTATATCGAGGGTGGGAAAATTGTAGTCCGTAAGGCAGCGGATAAAGAGAAAATTACCACACTTGATGGTAAAGAGCGAGAATTGGATGATTCTGTACTGCTGATTTGTGATGGTAAGAAACCCGTAGCAGTGGCTGGAATCATGGGTGGTGAAAATTCAGAAGTAAAGGATGATACCACAGACCTCTTGCTTGAAAGTGCATATTTTGATGCCATCGTGGTGCGTCGCGGTGCTAAAAAATTACAGCTGGCTACTGATGCCAGCCATCGCTTTGAACGTGGCACAGACCCCAATGGGATTCCCTTTGCATTAGATCGACTGGCCAGCCTCATTGTAGAACTGGCAGGTGGAGAGATAACCCAGGGACAGGTTGATGCTTATCCGCACCCGATTGAGCCGCTTGAAGTCACGTTTCGCACAAAACGCTGCAATGCGATTCTGGGAACTGAAATTGAGATTGCTAGCATCTCTAAAATATTAAATGGTCTTGAATTATTTCATACTGAAAATGGAGGAGTCTTTCAAGTTAAGGTTCCAACATTCCGTCCCGATATTACTCGGGAGATTGATCTGATAGAAGAGGTTGGGCGTATCTTCGGTTACAATAATATTCCTGTACCCCAGCATTTCAGTATTGCCAACAAGATCAACAAAAAAACACCTGATCAAGTCCGCGAGAAAATTATTGATCACCTTGCCGCCATCGGATTCAATCAAATTTATGGTAATGGTTTACTGGCTGTGGATGAACATCCCTCGGTATTCGGTGATGAAGAAGCATTGATCCTGGCCAACCCGCTCTCACGAGATATGGCCTCCATGCGTTCATCCCTGCTCATGGGTATGGCAAAGGTTGCTGACTACAACATAAATCGTCGTCAATCCGATCTGAAGTTATTTGAACTGGGAAATGTTAGCACTATAGATATGGATTCTGATACAGGTGCCTGTGAAACCAGTCATCTCGGGATTTTTATCTCAGGTGAACTCCAGCACAAACAATGGTCACAGGAGAGTGTTGAAGTTGATGTATTCCAGATGAAGGGAATCCTGAGTTCATTATATCGCGATCTCTTTGGTTTAGATCTTTTATTTAAATCAATGGAGCATGACCTGTTTACTGAAGCGATTGGTGTCTACCTGGGTGATGAGAAGATTGGAATTCTGGGAAATCTGAAAATGATCAATCAGAATCTAAAAAGTGTTGGGGGTGTATACGCTGAGGTGAGAAATTCTGAGAATCTCGGTCTGAGTCGGAATATTCAGTATCAAAAAGTTTCAGTTTATCCCGCCGTGGAACGTGATCTCTCCATATTAATTGATACAATAGTTCCCTTTGGGAAAATAAATGAGACCATTCAGAAAAATGCTGGTAAGTCCTTAGTATATAGTCGTTTATACGATATCTATGAAGGAAAATCTATTGCAAGTGGCAAAAAAAGTCTTAC
>JABMQQ010000112.1 GCA_013202495.1 Fidelibacterota bacterium
AGTGAAAAGTGAAAAGTGAAAAGTGAAAAGTTATGTCTATCTGTTATCACGAAACTTTTAGCTACAAGACAATCTCTTTCAAAATCGTCACACTGAGGCTCTCGAAGTGCGACACAATGAAACCATGGGAATGACGTTGGGACTGAAATGAGCAATTTTCCATACAAACACATCATTTGGGACTGGAATGGAACCCTCCTGGATGACTCCCGGATGGCCGTGATGGTGATCAATATGACCTTGGAAAAAAGGGATATGCCGACAATCACACATTACCATTATCAAAAGATTTTTGGTTTTCCTGTCATCGACTATTACCGTCGACTTGGGTTTGATTTTAAAGACGAATCCTTTGAGGTGGTAGGCACAGAATTTATTGATGGCTATGAACAACATAAATATGATGTTGGTCTCCACGATGGTGTTAAGGAAGTTTTATTTAAGCTGAGTTCCTTAAGAGTAAGTCATTCCATTTTATCTGCCTATAAGCAGAACACCTTGGATGAGTTGGTGGCTCATTTTGGGCTCACCAATCAATTTTTGAAAATTGTGGGCTTAAATAATCACTATGCCCACAGCAAGGTGGAGAATGGGATCCAGTGGATGTCTGAGCTTGATATGAATCCTTCTGATGTGCTTTTTGTTGGAGATACGGAGCATGATTTCGAAGTGGCAGAAGTCATTGGTGTGGATTGTGTTCTTATCCCCGGCGGACATCAAACCAGAGAGGCATTGAGTAAAACAGGTGCCACAATATTAGATAATATTACCGATATTTTACAATTAACCGCGAAGAGCGCAAAGCGCGCAGAGGTTGGTTGAATATCATAGAAAACAGCTCCAGGCTTTGCAGTGGACAAGCAAAACACACACTTTGCGTATTCTGCGATCTCTGTGGTTAGAAAGAATAAACCAACGATTTTATAAAAGGAGAATGAAATTGGGAAAAAGAACAATAGTAAGCATGCCAGGTGATGGCATTGGAAAACCGGTTTTGGACGAAACCATCCGCGTGCTAGAAGCCGCCGGCTTTGAAGCAAATTATGTTGAGGGTGACATTGGTTGGGAATTCTGGCGCAGCGAGGGTAATCCATTACCTCAGCGCACTCTGGATCTCATAGCTGAGCACAAAATTGGACTGTTTGGTGCCATTACATCCAAACCCAAGGATGAAGCTTTTGAAGAACTAGCCCCAGAATTGCAGGCCAAGGGTCTGGTCTATTCAAGCCCCATTGTTGGTTTAAGACAGCATTTTGGTCTGGATATCTGTTTGCGTCCCTGTCGGACCTACAAGGGCAACCCTTTGAACTTCATTCGCAGAGCTGCTGACGGTGGGGTGGATGAACCTGAAGTTGATGTTGCTATTTTCCGTCAGAATACTGAAGGTCTTTATGGTGGGGTTGAATGGAGTAATCCACCAAAACAGGTACACGAAGCCTTGATGACCCACCCAAAGTTTGTATCAAATTTTGGTGATACCCCAGTTGAAGAAGTTTCTGTATCGACTAGAATTTTCACCAAGAAAGCCACGGAGAGAATTCTCAGAGCAGCTTTTGAGCACGCCAAGAAATACGACTATAAATCAGTAACGGTTTGCGAAAAACCAAACGTGATCCGTGAAACATCTGGGATGATGTATAAGATGGCCCAGCAGATTCAGAAGGCTGACTTCCCTGAAATTGAATTGTGGAACACCAATATTGATGCCCAGATGATGTGGCTAACCAAGAATCCTGAAAACTATGGTGTTATTGTAGCAGGAAACATGTTCGGTGATATCGTTTCTGATGGATTTGCCGGTTTGATCGGTGGTTTGGGATTTGCCTGTAGTGCTCAGTATAATCCTGAAACGGGAATTGGTGTATTTGAGCCAACCCATGGTAGCGCACCTAAATATGCTGACTATCCTGTATCCATCGTGAATCCCATCGCCATGGTCGAATCCGCCTGTATGATGTTGGATTTCATTGATGAGCAGACCATTGCCACCAAGATCCGAAAAGCAGTGGCTGAAGTGGTAGCTGAGGGCCAGGTACAGACCTATGATATGGCCAAGATGACTGGACGGGCAGACGTAGTCGAAAAAGGTGCTGCCTCAACCACAGAAATGGCAGATGCCATCATAGCTAAACTGTAAAAAAGCTTTGACCGCAAAGAACGCTGAGGGCGCAAAGAGCGTAATGCGAAGAAACCGCGAATTACGCTAATTGTGCGAATGATGGTTTATATAGATCTAAGAGATGGAAGCCTTGGTTTCGAGAATAATGGCCTATGAGTGATTTGATTTACAAGGACCTTTCGTATCGAATTGTGGGATGCGCGATGGAAGTCCATAAAACTCTGGGACCAGGTTTCCTTGAGTCAGTTTATGAAGAAGCTCTAAAACTTGAACTCAGCGTGAAAGGCATTTTGTTTGAACAACAGAAAGAATATCCAATCACATATCGGGGACAGGAAATCAAGAAGTTCTATTGTGATTTGGTTGTCGAGAATAAGATTATCCTTGAATTGAAAGCGGTCAGGCAGCTTGGAATTATCGAGCGTGCTCAAGTGATCAACTATCTGAATGTAACCGGACTCCAACTCGGAATTTTGATAAATTTCGGAGAGAAATCCCTAGTCACGGAACGTTTGGTAAGTACGATCCAAAACAATAATTAGTTTAATTCGCATAATTAGCGGTTATCAAAGGAGAATGAATTTGGAGAAATCTATCGCAAGACAGATGGCTGAATTTGCCGTCGGTTTAAAATACGAGGACCTGCCTGAAGATGTGGTCTATGAGGTAAAACGTTACCTCTATGATTCCATTGGTTGTGCCTATGGCAGCATGGGTACCCATGATGTGAAGTCTATGCTGGAGATCTATCAGGAAATGGGTGGAGTGGGCGAATCCACTGTTTTGGGTTTTGGTGATAAAATGCCTGCAGTGAGTACGGCCTTGGTCAACTCTCTCATGATCCGGGCCTTGGACTTCAATGATATCTATTGGAAAGACGATCCCAGTCATCCCAGTGACATCATGCCGGCAGCTTTCTCCGCCGCTGAGAAGGTGGATGCATCCATGAAGGATGTCATTGTCGCTATTGTACTGGCTTATGAATTTGAGATGCGCCTGTGTCTGTTTGCCAAACCAGGTGTCCGTGAGCGTAAATGGCATCATGCTACATTGACTCAATTTGTGTCTCCTATTGTGGCTGGCAAAATGCTGGGTCTTAGTGTGGATGAAATGGTGAATGCCATTGGTATCAATGGATGTCACAATCACACCATTGGTTGTCCCACTGCGGGAAAATTAACCATGATGAAGAACACGGTAGATCCCATGGCAACACAGGCTGGTGTTTTCGCAGCCTTGTTGGCTCAGAAGGGTTATTCAGGGACAGAGAAGGTTTTTGAAGGCAAAGAGGGTTTTATGGATGCCTTTGCAGGCTGGAACGCCAAGGATGAAACCATGAAACCGGCTGAAATGGAAGGTCGCGATGGTGTGTCTTCCTGGGCATGGGATGTAGATGCCCTGGTAGGCAAGCTGGGTGAGAGTTACAAGATTCTGGAATGCGGTATGAAGGCCTTTCCAACCGAAGCGCTAACCCACACCCATATCTCCTGTGCTTTGAATGCCATGATCAACAATGATCTGGATTATACAGATATTAAGGAAGTTAAGGTCACGGCTTTTGCTCAGGCTTATGACATTCTTTTTGATCCCACGAAATATCGTCCAGAATCACGGGAAACCGCTGATCATTCCTTGCCATATTGCATGGCGGCCGCCATTGTGGATAAGAAGATCACGACGCAGTCATTCTCAGATGAAAAGCTGAACGATCCCAAGATTTTTGAGGTGATTGACAAGATCATTGGCGAGCCTTCACTGGAGTTTGAAGCCATGTTCCCGGCCAAGCAACCCTCACGTGTTGTGGTTACCACCAATGATGGTCGTTCTTTTGAGGAATATCTGGAGTATCCCAAGGGTGATCCCCGGGAGCCTATGACAATTGAGGATCTCACAAACAAGTTCAATAGTCTGGCCTCAGGTGTCTTGAGTGCTGATCGCATGGCAGAAATCAAGGATCTGATTTTTGATTGTGAAAAGGTCAGTGCCCGAGATTTCATGGCTAAGCTGGTGGTTTAATTATTTAAACCGCAAAGGGCGCAGAGCTCGCAAAGTTAGTTTGATGTAACCATCCGTGTTTTCCCGGGAGCCGATCCTTAAGCCTGTCGAAAGGCGAGGCGGTCGGTTTAAATAACCAGGGCTTTTTTAGTAGGAAAGTATTTAGTTTATGGTGTAGGGACGTAATGCGTTACGTCCCTACCTTGTTTTTACGAAGATCGTGGCATGGATCATTCCCCACATTGACAAGCCTTGCCCCGCCGACTATATTCACCCCGCTTTTTGCGTTATTAAGAGGTCTTTCTTCTGACCCACAAAACTCGCAGCTCGTCATCCCGAGCGGAGTCGAGGGATAAGAAATAAAGTCGACGCAAAAAACATAGATGGAGATTAAGCTTGTCGAAATCCCATCGAACCGATTGACTGCACCGCTGGCTCAATTGGTAGAGCAGTTGACTCTTAATCAATTGGTTCCAGG